>CAZHSA010000478.1:0-2731 GCA_964535135.1 uncultured Kordia sp. | reverse complement strand
ATCAATGCTTTTTGGACGCCAGCTATAGGACGTTTGGCACTTGTGGGACCTGCAACTTTTGCAGAATACGAAGCAGCGATTGAAGATGTTGTGTTTGAAACTACGGAAACCAATTTTACGCAAGATAAATTCTTCTCTATCAATTTGGGCGATGCCAATTATTTGCCTTCTACAGGACATTACTATTTTTATGTGCAAAATACAGGAATCACCTGGACGCAAGCACGTACGGCTGCAGCTGCACAAACCTATTTTGGATTGGAAGGCTATTTAGCAACCTTAACAACACAAGAAGAAGCCGAGTTAGCAGGTTCGCAAAGCTTAGGAACAGGTTGGATTGGCGCCACAGATATAGATCAAGAAGGAACATGGCAATGGGTAACAGGTCCTGAAGCTGGCACTGTCTTTTGGATAGGAGAAGTGGGCGGATTTCCACAGAATGGTTTATATACCTTTTGGAATACTGGTGAACCCAATAATTTAGGAGGCGAACATTATGCACACATTACCGATCCAAGTATAGGAATATTAGGTTCTTGGAACGATTTGCCAAATACAGGGTCAACGGATCCTGGCAGTCCATATCATCCGCAAGGATACATAATAGAATTTGGCGGAATGCCTGGTGAACCAGAAGTAAATCTGTCAGTAAGTACGCGTATCGAAACTCCAAAATTTGTCATTGGAGAAAGCGGAAGTTGTGAAGCAAGCGATATAACTTTGGGCGTGCAAACCAATACAGATACTGTATTATGGTACGATTCCGAAACGGCAACAACACCAATACACACAGGAACAAGTTATACAGTTCCACTTACAGAAACAACTACATTTTGGATATTACCTGCTTTTACGGGGTGTACTGGAGGTGCAAAAACTCCAATTACGGGGACTATTTTTGGACTTCCAGAAACAGAAGATATTTCTATTGTACAATGCGGTTCTACAAGTGGATCTACTATCTTTAATCTATTTGAGTAC
The DNA here is from genome assembly GCA_964535135.1 of uncultured Kordia sp. Classification (GTDB taxonomy): domain Bacteria; phylum Bacteroidota; class Bacteroidia; order Flavobacteriales; family Flavobacteriaceae; genus Kordia. The sequence continues at coordinate 1,750 of CAZHSA010000478.1, read as the reverse complement.
AATCAAGAAGTGGCTGCAGGTGTATTGTCAAATCGGCAAGTGCGCTACTATACAGATCCTGATTTTTTAGATGAAATTGTGACAAATGCATACACTAACACGTCCAATCCTCAAATTGTATATGCGAAAGTAACAGATTTAATTTCGGGTTGTAAAAATACTGCGGAAGTTACCTTAGAAGTAAGCTCTAATGCTGTTAATAATGCAGTAATAAGCGAATGTGATACGAATGAAGAACTCGGATTCACACAATTTGAACTGTCAGAAGCAGATGCGGAAATTCTTGACGGATTGCCTACGGATATCACAGTTACGTATTATGAAACGCTAGAGGATGCGTTGTTGCTCTCCAGTCCTTTAGGAAATCAATTTACAAATACAACACCGTATTCACAGACAGTTTACGCACGTTTGGAGCAAAATGGAGCTTGTTATGGAATTGGAGAAGTATTGCTCAATGTTATAAATTTACCGCCAGTAGAAACTGAAGAAATTGAGTATTACTGTTTAAATTTTTCACCAGAACTCATCACATTAAGTAGTGGCATAAATGGGAGTTTAAGCAACTATACTTTTCTGTGGTCTACAGGAGAAACAACCTCAGAAATTCAAGTAAACGAAATCGGAACGTATACAGTGGAAGTCACACAAAATGGCGGTTGTACCAAAACGAAGACGATTATTGTACAGCCATCAGACATTGCAACTATTGGAAACATTCAAATTGATGATATTTCAGATAACAATATTGTAACTGTGATGGTTTCGGGCGAAGGTGAATATGTATATGCATTAAACAATCCAAATGGTGCGTATCAAGAATCTAACATATTCCAAAATGTTCCTGCCGGATTTCACACGGTATACATAAAAGATATCAAAAATAATTGCGGAACTATCTCAGAAGAAATTGCGGTGATTGGGTATCCACGATTCTTTACACCGAACAACGATGGTGTAAACGATACATGGCAGCTTAAAGGAATTGCAAACATATTTCAAACCAATTCACAAGTATACATTTACGATCGTTACGGGAAGCTATTGCGAATCTTAATCAACTCCGAAGACGCTTGGAACGGAACAATTAATGGTGCCAGAATGCCTTCAAGCGATTATTGGTTTTCCGTACAACTACAAGACGGACGTACTTTTACAGGGCATTTTACATTGAAAAGATGATTTTGGATCGCGAGTGTTTTTAAATACTTTTATATGTAAAATTCAGCATTTCAGAGTGTCACTTCGATTTCTATGACAAAAACAAGCGATTTTGATAAAATATTGGAGCTAACATTTTTTGTCACGAATTCACGAATATTTCTTTTATTTACGATTGTTGTTATATAGTAATTGACACATTGCTATATTTTTAAATTAACACATTAAACTGGTGTCACTTCGAGTGATTTTCGATAGAAAATTGTATCGAGAAGTACTATAAAACGTCATTACGAAAGTTTTGAAAAAAACTTATGGCAATCTATTTCTTAAAAAAATCTAGCGATCTGAGCATCTCTAAAAAAATCTAATAAATCTAAAAGTAAAGTGTGTCTAATTTAAAATATAGCTCGATATACCAAAAATAGTTATAAGAGTATAAGTTTCGGCATTAAGTGCGGAATGACAGTATCCAAGAAAGTCTAAAAGCGCGAAAGCGCGCTCTAATAACGAAGTGGTCTAAGAGCAAAGCAAGTCTAAAAAACCTACCAACTCCCCCCAGCGCCACCACCGCTAAATCCGCCGCCGC
>CAZHSA010000477.1:0-2733 GCA_964535135.1 uncultured Kordia sp. | reverse complement strand
GTGAATGTGTTTTAAAAATCACAGATAAAAAGGGCAGAAGCGTAGAATTTGTTAATTCATCTGGCTGCCAAGGGTATTATGCTGGAACCAATCAACAAGAAAAATACGAACGCAATGTGTGTTATATTGGAGAAAAAGAATTCATTGCAGTAGAAGCCAGATTGGGAGGAATTGTTATCAATCTTAAAGAATACAATTAGAGAATAAAAAAGTTGTAAGTTTTTTATTACTTCGAATTTAATACTTAATTTTACCACACTTAACATTCGATTAGCAATACATACGTATGAACTATTATTTTGATCATGAAGAAGGTGACGGACCTTCACGAAAAACGTCGCATCCAAACTTTGTAAAAGCAATGACGGCTGATTTTTATTATGATTGTGTAGATGAATATTCGCCTTTTGGAAATGATGATGGCGCAGATATGTTATATCATCTCGAAGATTGGTATCGAGAAAAAAAACTCTTTCGAAATATTGTAAAGTGGTTATTTAATGAAATTGATGAAATGGGATTTCAATACCAAAGCAAACAATGTTCGCAAATACTAGATTTGGAAACATTGAGTATGATTCAAGAAGAAGACGAATATATGTTGCTTTGCATGGATAATTCGATTATTGCTGCTGGATTTGGACAACTAAAAATTACGGGAAAAATAGATACCAAATTAAAGAAAATAACGCTCACAGCTATTGAAAGGCAATTATTATTGGATGAAGGATATGATAAAGAATATAAAGAGCGACTTGAAAAAATGAAAGAAGATTTGCTTAATTTTGAATAAATGATCTCTTAAAACTCGTGAAGAAACTCTGCATCCTTTTATTTTGTATTTTATGTTTTTCTTGTAAAGAAGAAAAAAAGATGATAACTGAAATTGGAACTTCAAAAACAGGAGGTACTTCTGCGTACACGAAAAAATCGCTTCAAGACAGTCTGATTCAGAAAGAAAGTTTTCAAAAAATACTTGATCAAGCAAAGTTAAAAGGTGCTATTTTAGTGTATGATGCCCAAGAGAAATTATACTATGCTAACGATTTTTCGTGGGCAAATACAGGAAAATTGCCTGCTTCTACCTATAAAATTCCGAATTCTATCATCGGACTCGAAACAAAGGCTGTTGCTGATGAAAACACTGTTTTTAAGTGGAATGGTGAACAACGGTTTTTAAAATCTTGGGAAGCTGATTTAACCTTGAAGCAAGCGTTTCAACGATCGTGTGTTCCTTGTTATCAGGGAGTTGCACGAAAAATAGGCGTGAAGCGAATGAATAAGTATATCATGAAACTCAACTACGGAACTATTGTAGTGGATAGTACAAATCTGGAAAACTTTTGGTTGCAAGGAAACGCTACAATTACACAATTTGAACAAATTGATTTCCTAAAACGGTTTCAACGAGAAAAATTGCCTATTTCAAAGCGAACGTTCACAATTGTCAAAGACATCATGATTCTTAAAGCAACAGAAAATTACGTCTTGCGAGGAAAAACAGGTTGGTCTATTGTAGGCGAACAGCACAACGGCTGGTTTGTTGGGTATGTTGAAAGTGGTGATCAAGTGTTCTTTTTTGCAACAAATGTAGCACCAACGTCTAAAGACTTTGATCAAAAAGCGTTTCAAGAAAACAGAAAAGTTGTTACGTATGAAGCGCTGCAGGAATTAGGCGTTTTGTAATTTTCTTAGACACGTCTTCATTGCGATCTCCAACTTGATTGGAGAATGGCAATCTGTTTGTTTCAAAGACAATTTAGTGTATGATTTCAACAGACTGCCACGGCTTTGCCTCGCAGTGACGTTTCTTTTATTTTTCTTAGATACGTCTTTGCGAGAATTTTATAAAAATTCGTGGCAATCTGTTTGTTTCAAAGACAATTTAGTGTATGATTTCAACAGACTGCCACGGCTTTGCCTCGCAGTGACGTTTCATTAATTTTTTTAACGTTTCTATAGAGTTAAATAGTTTCAGCTAGTAATTCAACATTTAACATTAAAAATTAAGCATCCACATCAAGTGTTATAACATCATCTGCACGAATCATGCTTGGTTTGTTGACATCAAAAGCTGGAAGTTGACTGTCGAACGTTGATTCATCTGTGATGGTTTCACTGTCTACATTGTCGCCAAAGTCATAACCCAATCCGTATTCCGTTAAGAGTGTTTTAATTTCTCCAAACGTTCTTTTAACCATATTTCCATCAGTATCTTCTTTCTCAATAATGTTCGGTAAAAAACGAATGATCTGTGCTTCCGACGGCGGCACAGGAACAATATCAAATTCAATTTCTGCGGTAGCGTTCAATCCTAAATTATATTTATTCGTATTAGACGCATTTACTGGCGTTGCATACATTTTCGGTCGAAACGATCGTGCGCTTTGCAATGAGTTTCCAGTGCTTTGCTGTGAAATTGACAACGATATTTTTGCTTTTGCAGTTGTTTTTGGAATCGTATAAAACGTAGGTTGATACCCAACTTCACGAAGCATTTTCAACGTTTCGGACGCTTTATCAGGATCACTATTATATATTTCTAAGGTTTGTCGTAATGAACCTTCATCTAAGGCTGCTTGTGCTTCTCCAACACCTTCGCCAATAGAGGCAATAAAATCTCCTAACGGTGCAGCAAAGGCATCTTTTACGTAATCGTATGAATTGCTTGACATAATTTTTTTAGTTTAATGGTTTTGCGAAAATTACTATAACTTCTTGTCCTTCTTCTAC
>CAZHSA010000476.1:0-2736 GCA_964535135.1 uncultured Kordia sp. | reverse complement strand
ATCATAGGTTGTATCACCACTTCCTGTAATGGGTCTTGTATTGGGTAATTCGACACCGAAAAATGAATCGCCAATAAAAGGCACTATATTTCCCCAAACTGTATCTGTTAAAAATTGGGCAAAATTTGTTTGTAAGTACTTAAAAGCATCCAAAGGAAATGGAAATGCATATAAAAAAACATGAATAAAGAAAAAGCGAAATCCTATTTTTTGGAAAATATTCCAAGTTGGTGTGGTGTGCATGTGGCAATCTGTTGGTTATACACTTAAAGTTAGAAAAAAATAGAGTGCAATAAGCTCTTTTATGAAACATTAAGAAAATTTTCTTACTTTCTAAAAGTTCTATTCTTCCAAGTATACGTTGAAAATAATGATTTGCAAAATATAAAAATAGTCATGTATGGATACATGAATGTGCTGACTATGAAGTGAATAGGATTTATTTTTTGCTGTGTAAATTGTACTATTTGCAGTAATAAAATGCTGTCAACTAGAATTTTTGTGATGAGAATGCCTATTAGTAATTTCCAAGAAATTGCAGTCAAGAAAAAAACAGGAAGCACACAAAACAGCAAATTCATCAAAATAACGATAACGCCAATCAATTTTCCAGTAAACAAACGATAATTAGCACTTTTTGAAGCCCAACGTACACGTTGCGAAACAAAATCAGTCCAAGTAGCTACAGGAAACGTGTTGACTAATGCATTTTTTGATTTAAGATAGACTACTTTTTCAGGCCATTTTTGAATGAATTTTTCAAGAAGAAACACATCGTCGCCACTGGCAATGGTATCATTTCCTGAAAATCCATTGACTGCGAGAAAGGCTTCTTTTTGATAGGCTACATTTGCGCCATTGCACATAAAAGGAAATCCCGCGCCAAAACTTCCAATAGTAGTTCCTTGCAGACTTAGAAAATCAAGTAGTTGAAAGTAGTGAAAAAACGAGCTTGTTTTTGTGTATGTGACTGGAGCTGAAATCATTTTTGGATTTTCTTGCATAATTTTTTGATTCAATGCATCCAACCAAAATGGTGGTAGTATGCAATCAGCGTCTGTAGTCACAACCCAATCGTTTTCAATGTTTGAAATTGCGGTTAAAATTGCATCTTTTTTGGGCGAATGCGAAACGCGTTTATTTTGCAGAATTTTAAAAGTCCAAGTTGGATTTTCGTGGTGAAATTTTTCTATAATTGCTACAGATACATCTTCGGAATCATCATTGACAAACCAAAAAGTAACGTTGTTTTTTGGATACTGCATTTCGGCAATTGACTCTAATAGTTTAGGAAGTTTGTCTGCTTCATTCCGAAATGGAATGACCACAGAAAAATCCGTTTTTGTAGTTGTAACCTGTTTTTTTTGTGTTGGTAATTTGGCAACACCATATATCAAACACAGTAGTAATACAACATAACTTACACAGACCAAAAGAAGCAAACCCAACATCATGAAACTACCGATTTTTTGTGCGTCTGTACAGACGTAAACTTCAATACAAAATAACTTCCTGCGATACTAGGTATCACAAAATTGAGCAGCCACATCAAAGAAACTACAGAAAGAATGTGCAATTCTGAAACGTTGAGATAGCCAAAAAGCCATACCGCAACACTTCCTTTGACAACGACATCAAAGATGAACAACATCGGAATCAATGACGTAATTAAATACATGGTGGTAATAGCACTCATGGCAATTAGATACGAAGTATTCAATCCGAAAAATAACAACAATACATACAACTGATGTGAAAAGATTAAATAACGCATCACGGAAAAGCTGAGGTTCTTCAAGTGAATTCCCCCAGAAACATTCCGAATAAAACCACGAACACGTCTCCATGAAAAACCTTTGATCCGAAATCGTTTTTGTTTTGTTCCAATAAAGAAAAGCAAACCTAAAACTAACATAAAAGCACCAATACGTGCAATTCTGTACAAAGGCAATTCAATTCCAAATTCCATCATAAAAATAACACACCCAATTCCACCAAAAAAGACGGTTGCGAACAATTGTGCAAGATTTCCTAGAGCATTTAAACCTACGATACGTTTTCGTTCAAACTTCTCAAAATACAAAGCTTTTGCGCCATATTCGCCCACGCGATTTGGTGTAAACAACGAAGCCGTTAATCCGCCCAAAGTATGTGCGGTACTTTCCCAAAGTGAAATAGGTTTTATAGTGCTGACTAGTGTTTTCCACTTTACAATTTCTAAAAACCAATTCAAGAATGTGATGATCAACAGTCCAAAAATAACGATCGGATCTAAAAGTTGAGAAGAGGAAAGCTGTGCTAAAAAAGTATCAAAACCTAATTGCGAATTGTGAACCAATTTATCATAAATAAAATAGGCAGCACCAATAAGTATTGCTACTTTTATTGTCAACGCTAAGAATTGCTTAGTTTTGTGTGATACCGAAATCTGCATGTTGCAAAGTAAAGCATTTCGGAAAACAAATGGATCATGAAGCGATGTTTCATGATGCTGATACGTGTGAAATCAATGAATTCAGGGAAAAAAACAGTCCAAACAGAAAAAATCATTCTAGGAATTGACCCAGGAACCACGATTATGGGTTTTGGATTGATTAAAATTGTGGGGAAAAAAATGCATTTTTTGCAACTCAATGAACTGCAACTTCAAAAATACAAAGACCATTATTTAAAGTTAAAACTGATTTTTGAACGTACCATTGAGTTGATTGATACGTACAATCCTGACGAAATTGC
>CAZHSA010000475.1:0-2756 GCA_964535135.1 uncultured Kordia sp. | reverse complement strand
TCGCCTGTGGTGTAGTGACTTTCCATCACTTCAGGAATTTGATCCAACGCTTTTACAGCATCAGGATTTCGCATGGCTTTGTCCAAATACACACCAATAAACGCCATGGTTTTATACCCTAATATTTTTGGATTGATGACAAATTTTGAACCGACAATCAACTTTGCGTCTTCTAGTTTTCGAAGTCGTTGGTGTACGGCTGCGCCGGAAATTCCAATGCTTCGCGCAATACTTAAAATAGGTGTTCGAGCGTCTTTCATTAACGCACGAAGAATTTTTTTGTCAATTCCGTCAATTTCTATTTGTTCATTGATTACTTTCATACGGTGTAATTTGTCAGATGAAAGTCAAAAGTACATTTTTTTATGTAAATTTTAATTTTGGACTTGTCTTTTTGGAAGAATTGATATTTTTCTACAATTAAAGTTGAAAAATCGTAAATCTATGAACTTCAAGCTCCACACGTCACTTCGGGTGAAATTTCGGAGAAATTTAGTATCGAGAAGTACTTTGTTTTTAGGTCGCGTTTGCGCTGTTAAATTTTTTAAACAAAAAGTATTCGTCAAGTTGAACTTGATTCAACTTCCCATAGTCCTTAGCAATATTTTTTGTGAGATGCTGAGTCAAGCTCAGCATGACGCATCAAGTAAACAAAATAATAAAAGCTACATGTTGAATTTTTCTAAGTCTAAACTGTTAAACCTATAAACACATAAACTTTAAACCCAAACATCACTGCGGAAGCGATAAAAAAGGAAAAACTAGTATCAAATCAACACCCAACACCTAATCACCAACATCTTAATACCCCAAATACGGAACTTCTTCTTCTTTAAAAACAATTCCAAACGTAGCCAATTCTTCTAAAATTGGCGTATAAACTTCTTTCGTAATTGGCAATTGCACGCCTGGTGTTACAATTTCTTTATTTAAAATTTTCAAAGCGGCGATTGCTACAGGTAAGCCTACTGTTTTTGACATGGCTGTATAGGTTTGATCTTCTCCAAGGATGACCATCTTAGAATCAATTTGATACTTTTCGCCATCTTTTTCGTAGCCAAACTTATGATACATCACAATCATATCTTTGTCTTCTGGTGAAAGTGTCCAACTTTCCATCAATATTTTTTGAAGAATTTGCGCAGGTGTGGCATTTTCCAAACCTACTTTTTTATCTGGATTGAACAAATCGAGTTCTAACAACTTTTCCCAAAGTGTATCATCTTGATCAATCTTTAAATTGTGGCGCATTTTCAACTCTACTGAATCGGTTGGACTATACGGCAAGAAAGAATTTACAAAGTCGCGATAGCTCATTTCTGCGGAGTTTTCAATGGTATAACTGTCGTCGGTCATTCCTAAAATCACAAACATTTGCCATGCTCTTGAAAAGCCAACTCTTCGGATGGTTCCACGATATAATGTTAAAACATCGTCCAAACCATACACACTTCTATACTTTAACGAATCGCGATTTGCATACGCTTCAAACTTTCCATAGCCTTCTACTTTTAAAAATTCCGTTCGGCGGAAGAGTCTGTTGTAGGGAATATATTTATACGTTCCTTCTTGAATAAACTTTGCGGTTCCACCTTGTCCTGCCAACACTACGTTTCTCGGATTCCAGGTAAATTTATAGTTCCACAAATTGGTATCACTTTCTGGCGCAACCAATCCGCCTGTAAACGATTCAAATAAAATCATTTTCCCGCCATTATCGCGAATGCGATCAATAACTTCCATCGCACTCATGTGATCAATACCAGGGTCGACACCAATTTCATTCATAAATACCAAGCCTTTTTCTTTGACAGCGGCATCTAGTGCTTGCATTTCCTTACTGATATAGGAAGCGGTCACCATATTTTTTTCAAAATGAACACAATCTTTCGCAACTTCAATATGAAAGCGTGCTGGCAACATTGAAATCACGATAGCGGCTTCCTTAATGGCAGTTTGGCGACTTTCTTTATCAAACACATCTAACAAAATAGCAGACGCATTTTCATGATCGCCCACTAATTTTTGTGCGTTTTTAAGGTTGATATCTCCAACGGTTATATGTAAATTTTCTGTGTGACTTTTATCTAAAAAATATTTAATAAGGTACGAAGCAGATTTTCCTGCACCAATAATTAAAATGTTTCGCATAGTGAGTTTTGTTGCGTAATTTTGTAAAATGACAAATATAACACGAATGTAGCAAAATGTTACATTTATAAAAATATCTATTCATTTTTATGAGAAAAAAAATATTGATTACAGGTACGATTTTAGGTCTTTTAGCGGTTATTTTAGGAGCTTTTGGTGCGCATGCACTCAAAAAAGTATTAGATGCCGATCAACTTGCTTCTTTTGAAACGGGCGTGCGTTACCAAATGTATCACGCGTTTTTATTGCTTTTTGTGGGAATGTCTACCTTGATTTCACCTAAAATGCAACGACTCATTTATGTCTTTGTATTGTGGGGAATTATTTTGTTTTCAGGCTCCATTTATTTGTTAGCTACAAAAGATGTTACAAGTATTGATATTGGCAGTATCGGATTCATCACACCAATTGGTGGAATGCTCTTAATTATTGGTTGGATTGCACTGTTCTTGAATTTTTTCAAACTTAAAACAGAGAAAATCAGTTAAAAAACAAAGGACTCTGTAAAAATATTTATACTTTTGCGCTTTACAAAAACACAACTAGAGTTAAAAGTTATGACGAATAACACCTTCTCAACGAAAACGATTTCGTTAAATCAATAC
>CAZHSA010000474.1:0-2760 GCA_964535135.1 uncultured Kordia sp. | reverse complement strand
ACGATGATTTGGGAGTTGAAGAACAAAACGATATACTTTTTGTCTTTTGTTCTACATTGATAATAAACGCCCAAAAATCTGAAACAGAAGCTGTAAAGGAGACGATTATTGAATTCTTTAATGCTTTTCATAAGCAAGATACCATAGTTTTAAAATCTATGGTAAAAGGAGATATTACAATGCAGTCCATCTCTATCAATAAGGAAGGAAAAACAGTTTTGCAAGAGAGCAGTTATAACCAATTTGTAAAAAATATATCTAGTATTCCTAAGGACAGAACTTTTGAGGAAAAATTATTGGATTTTAGTATACAAGTAGATGGTAATATGGCAAATGCCTGGACACCTTACGAGTTTTGGTATCAAGACAAGTTTAGTCACTGCGGTGTAAACTCCTTTCAATTGATCAAAGAAGAAGACTCGTGGAAGATTATTTATTTGGTAGATACAAGGCGGAAGAAAGGTTGTCAAAAATTCTAGACTAACAATCTGTCAAATTAACACCAACCGCTAATCCTCCCTCTGAAGTTTCCTTGTATTTGGTGTTCATATCTTTAGCAGTTTCCCACATAGTGTTAACGACTTTATCCAATGGTACTTTGACATTATTTGGGTCTGTATCCAAGGCTAATTCTGCAGCATTAATGGCTTTAATAGCCCCCATAGAATTACGTTCTATGCAAGGTATCTGTACCAATCCACCAATAGGATCACAGGTTAGTCCAAGATGATGTTCCATGGCAATCTCTGCGGCAACCAATACTTGTTCAGGTGTTCCGCCTAATAATTCACATAACGCACCAGCAGCCATTGCCGAAGACACTCCAATTTCTGCTTGGCAACCTCCCATAGCGGCACTGATTGTAGCACCTTTTTTGAATATACTTCCAATTTCTCCGGCGACTAATAAAAAGCGCTTGATGTCTTCAAAATTTCCATCGTGATTTTCAATAACTAGATAATACATCAAAACAGCAGGAATTACACCTGCACTGCCATTGGTTGGAGCCGTCACTACACGACCTAAGGAAGCATTCACTTCATTTACGGCTAGAGCAAAACAACTTACCCATTTTAAAATCTGACGAAATTTAACTTCTGTTTTTCTAATGGTTTGCAACCATTCCTCTGGAGTGTTATAGGTATAATCACCGACTAAGTTTTTATGTATATCATAAGCACGACGTCTTACATTGAGTCCACCTGGCAGATGACCTTCTGTATGACAACCTGTATACATGCATTCTAACATGGTATTCCAAATACGTTTCAGCTCGACATCAATAGAACTTTCATCTCTAATGGATTTTTCATTTTCTAAAACAACACCAGAAATTGGAAGATTCAATTGATGACAAAATTTCAATAATTCGTCACCAGAAGATATTGGGTAAGGAAACGTACAATAGAAAATTATTTTATTGGCTTTTGAAATTTTTCGTTCTTCCTGCACTACAAAACCGCCTCCAATGGAATAGTAGGTAGATTTATAGTGTCGTCCATTTATTAATGCTGAAAATGTCATTCCGTTGGCATGGAATGGCAGAAACTTCCGATTAAAACGAATTTGTTCTTTTCCATCAAAAGGAAGTGTTCGTTCACAATTAAAATTTAGCAAGGAAGTGCTTTTTATTTTCGCTATGGTTTCATCAATACTTTCTATGGGAATGCGCTCTGGATCAGCACCACTTAAACCTAGCATTACAGCATAATCAGTAGCGTGACCTTTTCCTGTTAGTGATAGGGAACCGTATAGATCAACCGTAATTTTTTCCACCTTATCAAAACGACCTTTGTCTTTGAGTTCTTTAATCCAACGTTCAGCAGCGCGCCATGGTCCTAAGGTATGTGAACTCGATGGGCCAACGCCAATCTTAAGCATATCGAAAACAGAAATGCACTCCATGTAATGACTAATTTAGTAGTACACAAATATACATTTTGTTTATTTTGATTTGCATATAAAAAAACAGCTTTGGTTTTAATCAAAGCTGTTATCTGTAATATGTAAAATAGTCTTATCGTTTTGGGAATTCCGTAATATCGTAAGCTTCCATTACCGCTTGTAAATCGCTGTAATCAACGCTTTCAAAATCACCACCACGCCCAACATTTTGAGCAGGAACAACAACCACTCTGAACGCTTGGGCTTCAGTCCATTCTGGCCCCAGTATATCTAAATTAGAACCTTCAAGGAAAAAGCGCACATCGTTCTGTGTAAAGTCGTAATTATATACCAAATCATTACCATCTTCGAAAATTACGGTCTGTGGTACCAATCGCCAAACGTCTTGCCCATTATCTACTTCCCAAGAAATATACACTAAAGTAACATCACTAGGTAATACTTCAAATCCATAGGGTTCAACAAATGAATAATCATTTTGAGGTGTGAAGTCTAAAACAATTTCAAAAGCAGAAGCTTCGAAAAAGTTTTCTCGTACTTCTACAATTTCTTCTGTAGTACAACTATTAAATAAAAAAATAGCAAAAATAAAGGATAATATACGTTTCATAATGTTTGTGTTTTTTTAATAGTTATCAAATCTAATACCAAACTATGCAACTTGGGGATAATAATTTTAAAAAATGAATCTGACATCATGTCACATTTTTTGTCATGGCACAAAACTTGACCTATAGATAGCAAGTTTAAAATTAAAAACACGATACTTTCCGTGAAAGCGGAAAACTAATAACAAATAAAATTATGAGTAAGATTATTGGAATTGATTTAGGTACAACAAATTCGTGTGTATCA
>CAZHSA010000473.1:0-2769 GCA_964535135.1 uncultured Kordia sp. | reverse complement strand
CATTAATGGAACAATCGATAACATTTTTGCACTTGTTCCTAATTCTAAAATTGGAAATAAGTCAGTAAGGTAATCGCGCAATACATTTCCAGTGACAGAAATCGCATTTTCACCTTTTTTGATACGCTCAAGCGTGAATTGTGTTGCTTCTGCTAACGGAAGAATGTGAATTTCTAATCCTTCTGTATGGTGATCTTTTAAGTATAAATTTACTTTTTTGATCAATTCTGCATCATGCGCTCTTTCTGAATCTAACCAAAATACTGCTGGCCAACCTGTCGCTGTAGCTCTGCTTACGGCTAGTTTTACCCAGTCGCGAATTGGTGCATCTTTTACTTGACACATTCTCCAAATATCTCCAGTTTCAACAGTATGTTCTGTTAATGTGTTTCCTGTTGCATCTACCACACGAACGGTTCCGTCTGCAGGAATTTCAAAGGTTTTGTCGTGCGAACCATACTCTTCCGCTTTTTGCGCCATCAATCCTACATTTGGTACGGTTCCCATCGTTGTTGGATCAAACGCACCGTGTTTTTTACAAAAATCAATGGTAGTTTGATAAAGTGCAGCATAACTACTATCTGGAATGACTGCTTTGGTATCTTGTGTTTTTCCGTCTGCATCCCACATTTGTCCAGAAGTACGAATCATTGCTGGCATTGAAGCATCAATGATGACATCACTTGGTACGTGTAAGTTGGTAATGCCTTTATCAGAATTCACCATAGCGATATCTGGACCATTTTCCATAGCTACAGCAATATCACCAACAATTTCCTCTTTCTTTTCAGCAGATAACTCTTCAAGATTGTTCAATAGGTTTCCAAAACCATTATTTACATCCACACCAATTTCGTCAAAAGTAGCTTGATGTTTTTCAAACAAATCTGCAAAATACACACGAACAGCATGTCCAAATATAATTGGATCACTTACTTTCATCATCGTTGCTTTCATGTGAAGGGAGAACAGGATTCCTTTTTCTTTCGTGTCTGCAATTTCTCTTTCTAAAAATGCTAATAAAGCTTTTTTGCTCATTACGGTAGCATCCATAACTTCTCCAGCTAATAACGCAATTCCTTCTTTTAAGATGGTTTTTTGTCCGTTAGTATCTGTGTGTTCAATGTTTACAGAAGTTGCATTATCAATAGTCACAGATTTTTCGTTAGAGCGAAAATCTCCAGCATTCATTGTGGCTACATGTGTTTTAGAATCTGCAGACCAAGCGCCCATTCTGTGTGGATTTTTCTTTGCGTAGTTTTTGACAGCTTTTGGCGCTCTACGATCCGAATTTCCTTCTCGTAATACAGGATTTACGGCAGAACCTTTTACTTTATTGTAGTTGGCTAAAATAGCTTTGTCTTCTTCTGTTTCAATTTCCTCTGGATAATCAGGGATAGCGAAACCTTTTGCTTGTAATTCGGTAATGGTGGCTTTTAATTGTGGAACAGAAGCACTGATGTTTGGTAATTTAATGATGTTTGCTTCTGGTTTTTTTGCTAATTCTCCTAACTCAGCCAATGCATCCGAAACGCGTTGTTCTGGAGTTAAATATTCTGAGAAATTTGCTAAAACTCTTCCTGCTAAAGAAATATCTTTTGTTTCAATATCGACACCTGATGAGGCTGTAAATGCTTTTACAATTGGTAGTAATGAATGTGTAGCTAATGCTGGTGCTTCGTCAGTTTTCGTATAGATAATCTTTGTTGATTTTGCCATGTGTATTTATGAATATAATTTTGGGTATAGTATGTTGTAATTTTTACGAAAGGCAAATATACAAAATGATGTGAGATTTAGGTAATGATAACTAGTAGAGTATACTAAGTTCCTGTAATTTTAATGGTGAACTCGGATAAACTTTTTTGATTTGCTGCAAAATGACTGTTTTTAGTGCTCTTTTACTTTACTCTTAACTTGTGAAGAAGCTATAAAGTTCAAAAACCTTTTTGTAGAAGTTAAAATGTGTAAACGTTGTTTTTGATTTTATGAATCTAAACGAATAAAATAACAAAAGCCATATCATTGTAATTGCTTACCTTGATATGGCTTTTTTGAAATGTGTGTTATCTAACGCGTCACTAATTTCTCAGTTAATTCATTAAATAATACGCCACTTCAGTTTCGAACTAAGTTTCGTTGTTATTGGCATTTTACCCATATTGAAACTTACTTCTGTTGTTTTTTAATATACCTACTTGTACATATCGACTTTCGTGATATATCCCTTTACATGATTCCATATTCTTTGCAGAATTTTTCCTCATATAACGCTTTATTCGCATCTTAGCAATACCAATAAATTTCGGCGTCATTCCTTGAGTCTTTTGTAGCAAGCTACGCCAGAAATAGAATTCCATTTTCTTTGATGACTTTTTGTACCCAAAAAATCACTTTCGGAAAACTTATTAAAATAACAACTGTTAGAACGTTCTGTTAGAATTTACAAATAATCAGTTTGCACCTTTCTTTGTTGATTCTGATATAAATGTAGTATAAGTTTTTTAAAAAGCAAGAAATATAACAAATTAGAAATCAACAAGATATAAACCTAAGTTATGAACAATTGTGTATAACTAAAAAAGTCCTGCAAAATTGCAAGACTTTTTTTAGTGTATATTTTGAAAGAATTACTTAAGTCTTCTTTCTTTAATTCTAGCTTTCTTACCAGTAAGACCTCTAAAGTAAAAGATACGTGCTCTACGAACTTTACCTCTTTTGTTAACTTCAATTTTTTGAAGTGCTGGTAAATTTACCGGAAAAATACGT
>CAZHSA010000472.1:0-2789 GCA_964535135.1 uncultured Kordia sp. | reverse complement strand
TTGATGACTTCCCGCTTGATGTGCTCTAACGGTCAACGTAGCATTTAAAAGCAATACACCTTGTTTTGCCCAACGTTCTAAGTTTCCGCTTGCTGGCGGATTAATTCCGATGTCACGTTTAATTTCTTTAAAAATATTAATCAATGAAGGTGGCGGCGGTACGCCATCATTCACAGAAAAACACAAACCGTTCGCCTGTCCTATTCCATGATACGGATCTTGTCCAATAATCACCACTTTCAAGCGATGAAACGGACAATGATCAAATGCTGCAAAAATAGCTGAGCCTTTCGGAAAACACTGATGTTGTGTATATTCAGCTTTTACAAAGTTGATCAATTCTTTAAAATAGGGTTTTTCAAACTCGTCTTTCAGATGAAATTTCCAGCTTTCTTCAATTTTTATGTTCATGTTTTGTCTTTTTCAATAGCATTTTAACTCAAAGTGTCCAAAAATCAAGTATGTATAAGCTTGTGTATAATTTTAGAATCAATATATAAATAAGTACCTTTGCAATCGTCTAAAAACATAGGCTACAATCGAGATTCTTAGCAGTCCAAATTTACAATGATTAAAATACATTCCAAAACATTAGATGATTTAGAGTTTGAAACCGTTTTACAACAGGTTTCTGAGCATGCTGTTACAACATACGGGAAACAGAAAATTAGTAATACCCAGCCTTTTCAAGACAAAGACATGTTGCTAACACATTTGTCGTACGTAAATGAATATTTGGCATCTTTTGAAAACGAAAACGTGATTCCGAATCATGGTTTTGAAGGAATTTCATTGGAAATTAAACTGTTAGCGATTGAAAATAGCTTTTTAGAAATTCTAGGATTTCGGAAAATTTCGGCAATTTCAAGTGCTGTCAACTTATTGATAAAGTTTTTTAAGAAGTTTCACGAATACTATCCAACGTTACACAAACGCTCTGAACGTATTGAATTTACCAAAGTGTTGATTACAGAAATTGACAATGTAATCAATCGTTTTGGAGAAGTAAAAGATACGGCTTCGCCAGAATTGGCGCGTATTCGACGTGGAATTTTGAGCATTCGCGGGAAAATAAATCAGAGTTTTTCTTCTGCCCTGAGCAGATACAATCAAGCAGATTATTTAGATGAAATTCGCGAAACAGTTGTGGATAATCGTAGAGTTTTAGCTGTAAAAGCCATGCATCGACGTAAGGTGAAAGGTGCTATTATGGGGAATTCGAAAACAGGAAGCATTGTCTATATTGAACCTGAAATCACACTTCGCTATTCACGAGAATTGTCCAATTTAGAATATGAAGAAAAGGAAGAAGTCACGCGTATTTTAAAGGAATTGACCGATTTCACACGTCCGTTTGCTCCGCTTTTAGAGGAATATCAAGATTTTTTAAGCGATTTAGATGTGAGTTATTCAAAAGCAAAATATGCAGCATCTATGAATGCCATTTTGCCGGAACTTTCAGAGAAACGCGAATTATTTTTAAAAGATGCGTATCATCCACTCCTTTATTTGACCAATAAAGAACGAAATGAAACTACCTATCCACAAACTATTGAATTAAGCAGTGACAACAGAATTATTGTTATTTCTGGACCAAATGCTGGCGGAAAAAGTATCACGTTAAAGACAATTGGTTTGCTACAATTAATGCTACAAAGTGGTATGTTAGTTCCTGTGCATGAACGCAGTAAAATGTGCTTGTTTGAACGAATTTTGACAGATATTGGTGACGGACAATCTATTGAAAATCATTTAAGTACGTATAGTTATCGTTTGAAACAGATGAATTATTTCTTGAAAAAGTGTAATAATAAAACGCTGTTTTTGATTGATGAATTTGGTACAGGAAGTGATCCTGAATTAGGTGGCGCTTTGGCGGAAACCTTCTTGGAAGTTTTTTACGAACGAGAAGCATTCGGAATCATTACTACGCATTATTCTAATTTGAAATTATTGGCGAACGAATTGCCGTATGCTACCAACGCAAATATGATGTTTGATAGTAAAACGCTTCAGCCTGTATACAAATTAGCGTTAGGACAAGCAGGAAGTTCGTTTACTTTTGAAGTAGCACAAAAAAATGGAATTCCGTACAGTTTGATTAACAGAGCAAAGAAGAAAATTGAGCGTGGAAAAGTACGTTTTGATGCCACTATTGCGAAGCTTCAGAAAGAACGTAGCGCCATGGAAAAAACTTCTAAATTATTGCGAGAAGAAGAAATCAAAGCACGTGAAGAAAATGAACGTCTGGAAGCTTTACATGTAAAAACGAAGTCAAAATTAGAAAGCTATCAGCAATTATACGATCATGACAAACGCATGATTTATTTAGGAAATAAAATCAACGAAATTGCAGAACGTTATTTTGACAATAAGAAGAAACGTCCGTTGATTTCTGAGTTTTTACGTATTGTTGAGACTGAAAATTCCAAACGAAAAAAACAATCTGCTAAGGAAAAAAATATACAAAAGGCAAAACAAAAAGAAGCTAAAAAAGAAGTCATACAGAAAGTAGCGGTGATTCGTGAAGAAAAGAAAGTTGCCAAGAAAAAAGCAGCTAAAAAAGAAGCACAAAAGCCAAAACCTATCTTAAAAATTGGCGATCGCGTTCGCATGTTTGATGGAAAAGCGGTTGGTACGATTGATAGTTTGGAAAAAGGCAAAGCTGTCGTGAATTACGGCATGTTTACGACTACGATTTCTGTAGATCAATTGGATTTGGTGGAAGCCAAGAAGTAGCTGTTAGCTGTTAGCTGTTAGCTGTTAGCTGTTAGCTGTTAGCTGTTAGC
>CAZHSA010000471.1:0-2789 GCA_964535135.1 uncultured Kordia sp. | reverse complement strand
AAGTAACGATTATGAGACGAGAAGAATTAATTGAAAAATGGCTTGATCATGCGTTAACTTCTGAGGAATTGGAAGCTTTTAAAAAGCTAGACGATTATGAGGAATTGACCAAGATGCAACACGCCTTACAGTACTTTAAAGCGCCCAAAGTAGACGCTGATACTGCATACAACAAAGTAACGACTCCAAAAAAAGCTACATCTAAATCTGCTGCATGGTTAAAACCTTTACTCAAAATTGCCGCCATTTTAGTGGTTGGATTGAGCACCTATGTTTACATGACATTGCCAACGTTGACAACACATGACACCGTTGCATCAAACAAAACCTTGATTGAATTGCCCGATACTTCGGAAGTTTCCTTAAATGCAGTAACAAGTTTGTCGTATGATGCAGCTGCTTGGGAAGAAAATCGTGAAGTAAATTTAGACGGAGAAGCCTATTTTAAAGTCGCAAAGGGAAAAACTTTTAGCGTCATTACGGATGATGGAATCGTGATGGTTTTAGGAACTGAGTTTAATGTGAAACAACGTGATAATTTATTTGAAGTTTTCTGCTATGAAGGTTCTGTAAAAGTCACACATAATGATACAAATGTAGTGTTGCAGCCTGGACAACGCTATTTGATATTGAATGGGAAAGAATTTCGCAACGAAGAAGAAAATGTAAAAGAACCTTCATGGATACGCAATGAAAGTGCTTTTAAAAGTTTACCTTTACAAGAAGTGATTCAAGAGTTTGAACGACAATATAATGTAACGGTTGACGCGCAAAATATTGATACTTCTCAAATAGTTACGGGAAGTTTTACGCACACCAATATTAACACCGCACTGCAATCCATTACAGTTCCGTTTAACTTAAAGTATCAGAAGAAACAAAATTCGATTATTCTAAAACGTGATTAAAAAACGCGTAAGCAACTTTTTTACTCTATTTTGCTTCTTTCTTAGTTTTCAGTGTCTTATCGCACAAGAAAATCAAGAGAATAAACTATTACTGTCCAAATTATTACCCGAAATCCAAAAACGCTACGATGTTGTTTTTTCGTATGTTGACAATACAATCAACACGGTTTTGGTAACTCCTAGAAAAAAAACGATTTCTTTACAGGATTTGTTAGCCAGTTTTGAGTCGGAAACGAACCTGCGATTTACGATTATCAATAAACGGTATATTGCCATTACGGTCTTTAAAGATCAAATTCAAGAGTTGGATGAAGTGTATTTAACCGAATATATTGCGTCTGGAATTTCTACCAATAGAACAGGACAAATTACCGTAAAACCTAAAAGTTTCAGCATTCTTCCTGGTGTTACTGAACCTGATGTATTATTAACGATTCAAGCCTTACCGGGAATTTCTAGCGTAAACGAAACCGTGTCAAACATTAACATTCGTGGCGGCACCAACGATCAAAATATTTTACTGTGGGATGGTATTAAAATGTATCAATCTGGACACTTTTTCGGGTTGATTTCTGCGTTTAATCCGTATTTTCTCAAAAAAGTAACCGTCACCAAAAACGGTACAAGCGCACAACATGGCGATGGCGTTTCGGGAATGATTCAGATGGATTTAGACCAACATGTAAACGATTCTTTAATCGCTGGCGCGGGAATGAACTTAATTCACGTTGATGGTTTTGCCAAAGTACAACTCAACAAAAAAATGGAAGTGCAGGTTTCGGCACGTCGTTCTATTACCGATTTGCTTGAAACACCAACGTATGCCATTTACTTTGATCGTATTTTTCAAGATACTGACATCACGAATAACAACCAAGAAACGAATAGTACAACAACTACGAATAGAGATTTTTATTTCTATGACATGAGCACGAAATTTATTTATGATATTTCGAAAACAGACAATTTACAAGTTAGTTTTTTAAATATTTTCAACGATTTAAGTTACACGGAAGAAGCAACATTAAATTCTAGGTTGCAAGCGGTTAATAGTGGCATTACACAACGAAATTTGGTTGCTGGCTTAACGTACAATCGCGAGTGGAATCCTGCATTTTCAACGCAAGTACAAGCATATACTTCTAATTATAATTTGGAAGCGACTAATTTTAACATCACCAACAATCAGCGACTTTTTCAAGAAAACGATTTGGCAGATAGCGCTATCCGATTGCATGCAAAATATCGGATTGATGAAAATTTTACGGTTGAAAGTGGCTATCAGTTTTCAGAAATTGGCATTACCAATATTCAAGATGTGAGCAATCCGCAATTTCGCAGTGAACGCAAAGATGTCATGCGCAATCACGCGTTGTATTCGGAAGTTCATTATTTCTCGGACAGTTATCGTACGATGCTCACTTTTGGAATTCGCGGAAATCGCTATGGAAAGATTGACACGTTTCGCTTGGAACCGCGTTTGAATTTTAGACAACAATTTTCAGATTATTTTAGTGTGTTAGTGTTGGGTGAATTTAAGAGTCAGGCCATTTCACAAGTAATAGATTTACAGAATGATTTTTTAGGCATTGAAAAACGCCGTTGGACGTTGGCAAACGGAACTTCCGTACCGTTGATTGAAAGCAAACAAGCTTCTGTAGGCGTACAATACACTAAAAATAATCTGTTGATTACGGCAGAAGCTTATATTAAAAACGTAGACGGAATTACCACGCGAAGTCAAGGTTTTCAAAATCAATTTCAGTTTGTCAATGCTGTTGGAGGTTATGAAACCTACGGAATTGATGTGTTATTTAACAAAAAATGGCGCGATTTTAATACTTGGTTGAGTTATTCCGTGAGCAAAAACGACTATGAATT
>CAZHSA010000470.1:0-2792 GCA_964535135.1 uncultured Kordia sp. | reverse complement strand
CAATTCGAGAAACGCTATTGTGCGTGGTGCCGCTGAACGAAATGCGGTGAATGCGCCAATTCAAGGAAGGGCTGCGGATATTATAAAACTTGCCATGATCAATATTTACAATCGTTTTGAAGCGGAAGGTTTTAAATCAAAAATGTTATTACAAGTACATGATGAATTGGTGTTTGATGCGCACAAAGACGAACTAGAAACCATTAAACCGATCATCAAAGAAGAAATGGAAAAAGCCTTTGAACTCGCTGTTCCTTTAGATGTTGAAATTGGTTTAGGTCAAAATTGGCTAGAAGCGCACTAAACGAAGTGTCATTCCGTACCTGATGCGGAATCTTTTTATTCGATTGACGATTGTTGATTTTGGGTGTACGTTTTGTTTGATTTTGTCATTGCGAGGAAGTATGACGAAGCAATCTTTTACTATACTTAATCAAACCGTCACTTCGAGTGAATTTGTTCGGCAAACTTGTATCGAAAAGCAGTTTGAAATTCACAATTGTTCTCGATACTATTTTCTATCGAAAATCACTTGAACTCACGTTTTGGGTATTTTTCTTTGCTCTCTTAAGATATCTTTTTAAGAAAATTATAGAGAAAAAGAAAAGCGAACCGAAGTTCGCTTAAAAGTTAACATCCAATAAAGGTATCATAACAAGGAGTCTCGTATGGGTAATGAGGTTCAGGACCATCACATTGACATTCGAATCCTCCTTTTATTATAGATTGCTCCTTTTTATTCAATAATTGAACTCCTTCGAGTTTTAAAATGTTACCTATCATAATGTGTGTGTTTTGGTTATGTTTTTAAGATAACGTAACGAATTACAAACCAAGTATGGTTTTACCTTACTTAACATTAAGACAGTAGATTTCTAAATACCAAGCAAAGCTTGCTACAACACAAACCGATACGTAAACTTCATTAAAAAGATATTCTCAGGTTGTTGCCCTAAGATTTGATTGTCTAAACTTTGCAATACATGATCTCTAGCATTTCCAAAACCTGTTGTTCCTTGCGACCACACTAAGAACAATTCGGAGCCAGGAATGTATTCCCAACGCAACACCAAATTCGAACGAAACTGCACAAAAGCAAAATCAGGATTTCCTATAGAATAATTCACATTGCCATCTGCATCTTCATCAATTAAGTACGAATCGGAAGCTGCATCAAAGGTAATTTCATTGGGTTGGTATTGATAGAAACGATCGTTTAAGTTATCGGCAATGGAGTTGGTAACATATTTGAAATCTTTATAACGTCCAATAGATACAAACGGTTCGCCATAATACTGAATAGATAAATTCGGATTGATGGTATAGTTAAAACGAATAGCCGCACTGAGCGTTTGATTGTCAATATTACCCAAAATATAACGCGTGTTTCCGTTGTTGTCAGCTTCCGTTACATACTGCGTTTTATTCGGATTGTTATTATAACTTGGACTGATAGAAATACGCATTGCATTTGTGGGTTGATAGGTGACATCGCCACTTACTTCAAAAAACACAAAGTTGTTTTGTTTTGCTTGCGAATAGACCATTCCCCAACTTGTACGGAGTTTTTTACGTTCGTCCGTTCCAAAGAAAGCATACCCAAAATTTTCATCCGAAAATCGCCAACGCGGTCCGCCA
This sequence comes from uncultured Kordia sp., assembly GCA_964535135.1. Lineage (GTDB taxonomy): Bacteria > Bacteroidota > Bacteroidia > Flavobacteriales > Flavobacteriaceae > Kordia. Next base: position 1,154 of record CAZHSA010000470.1, on the reverse strand, counting down.
CGCAAAAATGTATTGGTAAAAATTCGAGGTTTGTGTGCGCCTCCGAAATCAATCCACCAATTGTTTAGAAAGCGTAAATTTCCGTTGACTTCGTATTGAATTCGATTAAAGTTTCCTTCAAAATCGTAGGTGGTAAATTGTGAAAATCGTCCCGAAATTTGTCTAAAGTTCCCAAAAGATTTCGTCGTTTGATAGCGAATGTTGGCGTACTGACGAATTTCATCCGCCTGACGTAAAAATCCAATATCATTCAATTCCAATTCTGGCGAACGCCAAATAACACCTGCATCATACCGCCACGTTCCGCTTCCTGCTTTTCCAAATTCCATTTTTCCACCTGTTCCTGTTAAAGACGTTCTGTTCGGATCTACGTTTACATGTCCTGCATCCACACGTTGAAACAAATGCGTTAACGAGTTTTGTGTATTGGCAATAGCTTCTTTGCTTCCTTCTATATGACTCGCTACAATATTTCCTTGCAAATAATAGGTTCGGTCTTTCCAATTGTGGGTAAAATCCAATCCTCCTGTATACGCGGCACGATGTAAAAAGTTCAAATTGTCTTCCAATCTGCGGTTTGTCGCGGTAAAAATTCCACCAATAAAAGTGTTACGATCGTTAAAATCCTTTTGCAATCGCCCCACAAAATAGTTTGTTAGCGGTTCTACCAATTCTCTTCTGCGTGTTCCATTGTTGTCAATTTCGGCAAATTCTCTTCCTGTCACACTTTCCAACACACCAATGGACCAACCGTTTTTGGTTTTTCCACTGAATTTTGCGGCACCAATAATAGTAGAGTTTTGTGGTTGATCTACAAATTCTTGAGAAGCCGTATTTGGGAATCCTTGCGGATTTCGTCCAATACGTCGTGAATAAAACACATTATCTTGTCCGTTGGCAAATTGATAATCAAAAATATTTTTATTCTCCACAAAAAACGGGCGTTGTTCACGAAAGAAAATTTGAAAACCATCCAACGCAATTGCCGCAGGATCGGCTTCTACTTGCCCAAAATCTGGATTGATGGTAAAGTCCAACGTTAAATCGTTTGTGACACCAATTTTTCCATCCAAGCCACCATTTAAGGTAAAATCATCGCCATCGCGAAACGGATTTCCATTTTCTTCAGGATACGTATCGTATTGTGAGACAAT
>CAZHSA010000469.1:0-2796 GCA_964535135.1 uncultured Kordia sp. | reverse complement strand
GAGTGGCAAATCTTTGATTCGTTGTATCGAGAACTGCTTTGAATTATTCTGTTTTCGAAGTACTTCTCGATACTATTTTTCTGCGAAAAATCACTCGAAGTGACGTTTTATATAATTTGAAGATTTGAAAGTGTGTTGATTTAAAAACAAATTTGTCAGATCGAGCGCAGTTGAGATTATTTTGAAAACCAATCGTCTGTTCGAGTGGCAAATCTTTGATTCGTTGTATCGAGAACTGCTTTGAATTATTCTGTTTTTTACTTCAACTCAATAGTTTCCAACTCCAAACAAAAAGACTCTCTTTTTTTATTTCCAATCAAAAGGCCAAGTAATTCGAGGTGATTCGCAGAAAAGTTACCAATGTCTAATTTGCGACCGCGAAAGCTAGGATATAAACTGTTTAACGGGATTTCAATCGTTTCCCAATCGCCCGAAGTTTGAAATTTTGCAACGTATGAATGCCGGTCATCACGATTTTCCTTTATCCGAAATTGATACATTTTTCCGTCACCTTTCAAACGAATGACAACAGTAGTTTTCCCTGTAATATCTGTCTTTTCAATTCCATAACGAACTGAACAGAAACCACCATTATTTTCAAGTGAAATAGTTCCTGTAAATTCACCATGTCCAGCATCATTCAACAAAAAAGTACTTTGTGACAATCCGCCCATAACACCATCATTCATTACATACCACTTGGAAAGATTACTTGTTGTTGAAAAATTAAAAAGTGTCATAGTCGTTGTATTGAATATCAGTAAAGTTGTGAGCACTAGTCGTATCATCACATGAAAATCACACATAAAAAAAGCTCCCGAAAAAGGAGCTTGATGAATTATTATTTATTTTCTATCAATTCGTTTTCACTTTCTAGTAAATGGCCGAATAAGTTTTTCTCTTTAATGATTTTTGCTACACCATCTGGTAACATTTCTTCCCAGCCATCTTCATTATCGGCAATCATTTTTAATACTTTTCTAGAGAAAATATCCAGAATGTTATTATCAAAGTCAAAAATGTCAACCACTTTTCCATTGTATTTAAAGAACTTGTACAATTCTTTCATACGTGGATGTACTTTTAAGTTGTTGCTGTTTACCAATTCGCCAGTTTCCTTGCGTTTCATTGGGTATAAATACACTTTCAAGTCTTTGTAGAATAGTTTTCCGAACGCTTCTAAAATTCCACCGCTGACATGACGATAGTATTTTTCATCAAAAATATCGACCAAGTTGTTCACGCCCATAGTCAATGCCATACGTTCTTTGGTATAGTTAGAGAAATAATCAACTAGACGGTAATATTCTTTAAAGTTAGAAATCATCACCGTTTGCCCAAGCGATCCGAGTAATTGTGCTCTGTCCATAAAATCTTGTTCGTCAATTTCTCCTTCGGCACGTAGGTTAGAAAGTGTAATTTCGAACAAAACAACCGTTTTTTCTACTTCTACTTTATTTTCACGAATAAAAATATCATACGATTTTTCAAACATGTCCATATTTACCTTGGTCACTGGTCTGAAACTTCCACGAAGTGCCAATACGTTCTTTTTGTATAGCAAACGTGCAGGAAGAATATTATTTCCGTCTGGCCCAAAAATTACGGCCTCGGTCATCCCGTTTTTCAATAGTTGCAAACTCATTAAACGATTGTCCACTTTGTCAAATTGTGGTCCAGAGAAGTTAATCGTATCAATTTCAATTTTATCCTTGTCAATATGATCGTATAAACTTTTCAATAAGCTTTTTGCATCGTTGTGTTTATAAAAAGCACCGTAAATTAAATTTACGCCCATTGTTCCCAAGGTTTCCTGCTGTAGTTTTGCGTCATTTTCTTGAAAACGAACATGCAATACAATTTCATTATAATCTTGCGATGGATCTATTTGGTACTTAATTCCCATCCAACCGTGACCTTTGTATTTTTTAGCGAAATCAATAGTAGCTACGGTGTTGGCATAACTAAAAAACATTTTATCAGGATGCTTTTCACGAGCAATACGCGCTTCAATCAACGACATTTCGTGTGTTAACATCTTTTTTAAACGCGCTTCCGTAACATAACGGCGATCGTTTTCTTCGCCATAAATAGCATCGCTAAAATCCTTATCATAGGCACTCATAGCTTTTGCAATTGTCCCTGAAGCTCCACCTGACCTAAAGAAATGACGTACAGTTTCTTGGCCTGCACCAATTTCTGCAAATGTTCCGTAAATTTGACTGTTCAAGTTAATTCGTAAAGCTTTCGCTTTGATTGAAGGTACATTTTCCATTACCTTATCACCTTTGTAGACAATAGCCATGCGTGGATATAATTTGTTTACTACAAAAATAAACATTCATTATTTTTTTTGAACCATATATTTGAGGTTTTTTGTTAAATAATCAGTTAAATTTGAAGAATAATCGTTTAAATACACTAAAATGTGTGTATATCAGTCTAATTCTTAACAATTTATCAACGTAGCTATGCAAGTAACTTTTTTAGGTACAGGGACTTCACTTGGTATTCCAATTATTGGGAGTACGCATCCAGTTTGTTTGAGTGATGATCCACGTGATCAACGTTTGCGAGTATCTATTTTAATCACTTGGGAAAATGCAACCTATGTAATTGATTGCGGACCCGATTTTCGTCAGCAGATGTTGCGCGCTAAGTGTTATCAAATTGATGGAATTTTATTTACACATGAACATGCCGATCATACGGCAGGAATGGACGATATACGCCCTTTTTATTTCCGTCAAGGCGATATTCATACGTATGCACACAAACGTGTTTTTGGCGAGTTGG
>CAZHSA010000468.1:0-2808 GCA_964535135.1 uncultured Kordia sp. | reverse complement strand
TGCATCGTCCTTGTACTTTGCATTGATCTCGTTGATCTCTGGACGAATGACTTTCATCTTCGCTTGCGATAAGTACGACTTGTATGTAATTGGCGATAGTAACAAGCGAACCATAATCGTCATGACAACAATAGCGATTCCCGCAGGTAAGAACATACTCAAAAATCCAAACAACGGAATTAAGAAGTAACGGTTGATCCATCCAAAAATTCCCCAACCTAATGGCACAATTTCGTCTAAGTTTCTATCGTATGCAGATAAAGTATCATAATCCGTTGGACCGTGATATATATCCATTGTATAATTTAATTCGCCACCTTTGAGTTCTAAAGGAATTGTAGAACTGAAGTTTTTTAAGAATTCTACATCTTTTTCAGGCATTTCGCTATCTACGATATTTTCCGTTGTCAAATTGGCTCTTCTAAAAGGTGTATCTGTCAATAAAATTGTTGTGAAGAAGTGTTGCTTGTAGCCAATCCATGTAACGCCTTTAGGATTTTCTTCATCTTCCATTTGCCCTAAATAGCTGTCTTTTCCATCTTCATATTCATAATGCACATCGGTGTAACGGTTTTCGTAAGTTACACTTTTCGCATGACGGAAACTTTTTAGTTTCCATTCCATATTGACTGGCTGACTTGTATTGATGGCGCCGTTTAATCCTTGCGATCGCACGGTGAAATCCATCATATAATCGTCTTTCAACTCATACAAATATTCTAAATATCTGTTTGGAGCTATCTTTAACTTCATGGAAAGCGTTTTGGTGTCGCCGTTTTCCGTATATGTTGGCTCAAATGCTAAATCTTTCGTGTTGATAACACGGTTTTCAGCAGTTGTTAAGTTTAATCCGAATGAAGAATTTCCGTCTTTGATTAAGAATACTGGAAGTGAATCGTATGTTTTTAATTCTTCAAATTTACCTTTCACCAATTGTCCTTTAACGTGTGCCTCAACGATTTGTCCACCTTTGTTGCTTATTTTTAAAGAAAGTAATTGATTTTCAATCGTAGTCACTTGATCCATGGAAACTTTTCCAGCATTGAATCCGAATGCGCCTGCAGCATTTTTATATGTTGCCACTTGCGTGGAATCGGTCAAATCTAACGTAGAAGTGTCGGGAACTGTATTGGTTGTAGCGACTCCTGTACTATCGGGAGCAACTTGTTCTGTTTTGTTTTTTTCTGCGGCTGCTTTTTTAGCGGCAGCTTCTTCTTCGGGTGAAGGTTTCATGGTATTTAACCAAAAAACTCCAATTAAAGCTATTAAGGCAAATCCTATTAGTTGTTTGTAATCAAACTTGTTTTCTTCCATTAATTATTTAATTTATGCGAATCTCGTAAAAAGATTTCAATCTACTTGTAATAGACTTCTTTTTTGATTTTTTGTTACTCAAAAAAGTATCCATTTTTCATTTTTATGCCATAGTGGCATCTTGTTTATTTTCTGCAAATACCAACGCTGCTTCTACAAACGCTACAAATAGCGGATGCGGATTGGCTACGGTACTTTTATATTCTGGATGATATTGCACACCGATAAACCACGGATGTGACGGCAATTCTACAATTTCTACCAAACCTGTTTTTGGGTTGAGTCCTGTAGCAATTAATCCTGCGTTTTCGAGTCTTTCTTTGTAATCGTTGTTAAATTCGTAACGGTGACGATGACGTTCCAATATGATAGATTTGCCATAAATGTCATGCACTTTGCTTCTTTCTTTCAACTCACATTCCCAAGCACCTAAACGCATGGTTCCGCCTTTGTCCGTAATGTCTTTTTGTGCTTCCATCAAGTTGATCACTGGACTTGCCGTATTCGGATTCATCTCTGTGGAATTGGCACTATCGAGTCCTAACACATTTCTAGAGAATTCAATGACTGCCATTTGCATTCCTAAACAGATTCCCAAGAATGGTACTTTATGTTCACGTGCATATTGAACCGCACGAATTTTTCCTTCTATTCCACGATCTCCAAAACCTGGTGCCACTAAGATTCCATCTAAGTTTTTAAACTTCCCTGCAATCGTTTTTTCTGTGATATGTTCTGAGTGGATCGACTCAACATTTACTTTGATTTCGTTTTCTGCTCCGGCATGAATGAACGCTTCTAGGATAGATTTATACGAATCTTGCAATTCTACATATTTTCCAATGAGTCCGATGGTGACTTCACTTTTAGGATTTTTCAGTTTCGTAAGAAACTTGTTCCAATGTGTTAGATTTGGTGTTCCATCATCTACTAAATCCAGTTTTTTCATGACCACAGCATCCAAACGTTCCTGCAACATCAAATTTGGCACATCATAAATGGTTTTAGCATCAATAGATTGAATGACCGCTTCACGCTTCACGTTACAGAATAAGGCGAGTTTGTGACGCAATTCTTCCGAAAGTTCATGTTCCGTTCTACATACCAACACATCTGCTTTGATTCCGCTTTCCATCAAGGTTTTTACCGAATGTTGTGTCGGTTTCGTTTTTAATTCGCCTGCGGCAGAAAGATATGGCACTAAGGTTAGGTGAATTACCATTCCGTTGCCTTCTCCTAATTCCCACAATAATTGACGAACCGATTCTATGTACGGAAGTGATTCAATATCTCCGACAGTTCCACCGATTTCTGTAATAACAATATCATAGTTCCCAGAGTTTCCAAGAATTTGAATGCGTTCTTTGATTTCGTTGGTAATGTGTGGAATGACTTGCACCGTTTTCCCTAAGAATTCTCCTCTACGTTCTTTTTCAATCACGCTTTGGTAAATACGTCCAGTTGTTACATTATTTGCTTGTGAAGTAGGAACAT
>CAZHSA010000467.1:0-2816 GCA_964535135.1 uncultured Kordia sp. | reverse complement strand
TAAAAATTTGGCGACTTTCCAAATACGCCTTAACTTTGGTTTAAGCAACTGAATAGCAATGAGCTATACACGTTGTTGTGGTGTCGTTTTTTTAATTTTTATTGTCCAATCAGTTGTGTTTAATTCCATCGTTTCATTTCTTTCGTAATTGGCTATTTCGGTGCATTCAAATTCCAATATATTTCCGTTCCATCTTTTAAATTCTACCATATCCATTTCAAAGGGACTCCTGATAATTTGCATATCAGAAAGTGAATTTTCCAATTTATAAATGTTGCTATATTCTGAAAGAATAAAAGTTCCATTTGGTGTTACCTCCAAGTTTCCATAATCAGCTTGTTTTTCCGATTCTATAATATTCAATTCAAGCAAATCCAAACGAAATGCACAGTCAGAAGTCAAAACAAGAATTTCATTTTTCTGTTTAGATACTTTTACGTCTTTTGGGAATCCGCGAAACTGTCCGACTTTTTCAATTCCGTTTTCGCTCGTGAACTTTATCCAAGTCCAAGATTGGGAATTCCACACGCTTTCTACGTCATAAATTCGTTCTTCAAATTCGCCTGAGTACGGTTGATTTATTATTTCAGCTTTCACTTAATTTTCTTTGTTTCGGAATGGTTGCTTAAATGCACCACAACGTATGTATATACGGAATTCCTGTTTTTATACCAAAATTGGTAGATAACAGGAACTTATTTTATTAAAACTTCTTGTTATTTTCTATAAATGTAAAATAAAACGCACACATACACAATGTGGTTTTCCGTAATTCAGCGAAAATAGTTTATGTTTTATATTAAAATAGATTCCTGCCTATGCAGGAATTACAAAAAAGAAGTTGTTTTGAGATTCCTGCCTGCGCAGGAATGACAAAATAGGAAATCTGTATAAGTAGGAGCAAAGAGGGTTTGGAAATTATGATGTGAGTTTGTTATCATCTAATAACTTAGCCAATTTTTCACCATAACTTATAAATTCAAGGGTTTCATCAGTTCGTGCTAATTTTATTTTATCAAAAATAATCAGTGCCTCGCCATTACTTTCTATGTGATAAATTTGTTGATTTTCGAAAAAACGTATGATTTTATCGGTAAAGAATGATCTAATTTCCTCTTCATTATTCCCCATGAGTAGGAATTTTTTAGAGAAATCCGGATACATCTTAAAGTCAATATCTTTGTAGCCTGTAAATGCCATCATTCGGTCAAATAACTTTTCTAAGACCGCTTCTTTTTCCATTGTGAACACAGGTATCTTTTTATTCAATTTTAAGACCATGAGCGTTGTATTGAACGTTTCAGCAGTAAACGCCTGTCCTTCATTGAATGTAACATCCGCAATTTCCCAAGACACGCTCAAGTCTCTAAATATTCCTTTAAGACAATTGTATTTGCGCTCAATTGGTCTAATTTCAAAAAAGTGAAACTTCTTCAGCGCCATCGTATTCCAGTCAACCTGACTCGAATATTGATATTCTTTTTCAGTTGCTAAATTTCGCAATCGTTTTTGTCGTTGCGATAGTTTCGTAGTGTTACTTGTCAAACAAATTTTTAAAGCTCTGTTATATGTAGACGAAGAAACATGTGAATCTAATCCTGTTATAAAAACCTCACCGCCTGTTGCTCTTTGAGTTTTTAGATATTCTACCAGATAATCCATGTACGTAATGCCCACAAGTCTTGTTTCTGACATGTCAATATTGACATCTGCTCCAGCAGGAATTTGAGTTACTAATTTGTCCACTTTTATAATTCCTAAAAAGTTAGCAATCCCTCTAATTTTTAAATCGAAATTACCATCGGGACGCTTTATTAGTTTTGTGCGCGATTTGTACACCATTTTAAAAAATTCAGGAATGGAGAGTCTTGCCAATAACATATGTACGACCAATGCCAATACTAATCCGCCCAACAAACCAATTAATAAGTTTGTATACAAGGTTAAAATCATTGTCCCAATAAAGAATATGAGTTGCTCAGCTCCTTGGCTATACATTTGTTTAAAGACGGATGGTGAAGCCAACTTAAATCCTGTATATACCAGTAAAATAGCAAAAGCACATAGTGGTACTTGTCTCATTATTGGACTTAATAGCACTATAAAAATGAGCAACAAAATTCCTTGGTACATGTTGGACCATTTTGTCTTGGCTCCATTGTGAATATTAACCGTACTTCGGATAATTACGGCAATAATTGGCAAACCTCCAATCATACCAGCGACCACGGTGCTCATTCCAATACCTGTTAAATCTTTATTAAGATCCGTTTTGCGTTTATAAGGATCAATTTTGTCCACAGCTTTTGCAATGGCTAAGGATTCTATACTAGAAATAATCAAAATGGAAAATACGGTTGTCCAAAATTCAATCGTGTGTATTTTACCAAAATTTGGATGCATAATGGAATCTGTAATCGTATCAGGAATATCTAATAATAGTTCTGGACCTACTTCATACGCTTTTCCAAAGAACGAAAGTGTTTGTTGATCAAAGAAATTGAAAGCATACACAAATGGAATGGAAAGCGCAATTACCCACATAGGCGTTGGTAATAGATGGAAAATTCGATTGCTGATTTTGGAATGAAACAGTAATAGAAGTAATCCTGTGAGCGCAATAATCACCACAAAAGGATTGGCTTGTGGTAAATAGACAACGGCATCAATCAAGTTTTGTATAATGTTTGTACTATCGGAATGCGTGCCCATAGCAACATGGATCTGTTTTGCAAATATGATAATTCCGATGGCAGCCAAGATACCGTGAATCACAGAACTATGGAAAATGTCTGCTAATCGACCCAATTTCAATA
>CAZHSA010000466.1:0-2828 GCA_964535135.1 uncultured Kordia sp. | reverse complement strand
TATTAGAAGCCAACTTCAGTTGTAAGGGAATAGAAAGATGCACATCAAAAGGCAAAGCTTGTGCTGTAAAACGTATCCCATTTAGTATCCAATGTGCATCGTTGGAAACGCCCAAAGGACTTTTGGATTCCAAACCATAATCAAATCCGGTAGTGGCTTCGGTATCATGAAAGGTTTGTACCAACTGTCGTGTGTACACATCATTGAAATCAATATTTAAACGAAAACGTTTATACTCAGAAGGAATAGTTCCATACGGATTTGCTGTAGTACTGTCTGTGTTCGTAGATCTAAAAAACTCACTCGCTGTATTTGATTCTCTATAAAAAATTCTATGGGCATTTTTAGCGCGAATAGTTCCTGTTGTTCCTGTGCTACCTTCCACCATAAAACCTTGTCCGATAGGTATGTATCTTCGTGCTTGTTTTCCACTCGTACTATTGGAACCTGTTACATTCAAAGAACCGTCAGAATTGTACGTATCAAAAGTAGCAGGAATAAATGTTTCTAAAGTTCCAGCCGCGTTGATTGTGTAAGTTGCATATCCACCAACATACTCATCAAGACTATGAGACATCACACTTAAATCTTGCTCCCAATAATACAACGTTCCTGTAATGGCGGCTGCATTATCAGTATCGTGAATATAAGATACAGCATCTATCGCAGAAGGATATGGATTGCCAACCAACGTCCATTCATCTTCCATAACTGCGTTCGAAATTGTTCCATTATTAGGCTTTCCTCTAAAATCATACAATTGATTATTTCCTGAGCCGCTTGTTCCTTTCATGGTAAACCCTAAACCTGGAGCAATTGCTCCTGTATCTCCTCTTTGAAACCAATCGCTATATTGTGAGGAATTTTCAAAAGTATAAATCCAATAACTTGCAATGGAGAGTGGCGAGGAAGTTCCATCAAAATTTGTGAATGTAGCATCCGTACTTGTAGTGAGTCCTGTAGCATCATCAATTAAGTTAACGCGAAAATCCTCATTTCCTAAAGATGCTAAATTTTCACCTGTAGGCGAACACCAATAGTTGTACGCATAATTATGAGTGGTTCCGTTTTGATATACGCTTAATTCACCAATTCCTGAATTTCCTGTGATTCCAGTTCCTTGAATTAATTGCGCTTCGTCTCGTAAATAAATTTTGGAATCTGCTTCGCTTAAATTCACATTATCAGTTACAAATAGTCCTTGATCGCTAACAAAAATGTAGCTATCATTTCTAACCGTTAGCTGCGCGTAAACACCTGTTACAATGAAGAAAAGTAAGCAAGAAATATATTTCATGGCATCAATAATTTTGTACTATCAATTTACAACAAAAACAAGGTGTTACCTATAATTTTAGACAAAGTGTGTGCTTTAAACTATGTGTGACTCCACAAAAAAATTAGGATATTTTTACAATGTTAAAATTATACCATTGACAACGAAAAATAGATGCTTCAAGTTGCGTATTTGAGCAGTGTTTTGTACACATTATCAATCAATTTGAGACGGCAACTAAACTGCAAATGATCTACTAATTATTGTATTTATTTTCTTCTTTTTGAGAGAAATAAAAAGAAGATTTACTATTGAATTTATACCATTAATCATACCTTCTTTTCACAAACCATTTGCCATCAAAACTAAAGTTGAGCGTGAGTAAGTGGAAATTCTCTTGAATGAGTCCGTTAGAAACACGCCCTTTTTGTCCGTATGAATACGAGATATTTAACATGGAATTGGTACGTGTCGAAATCGGTAAGCCAACACCTGCACTAAAGGTATAATTTTCAACTCTGTAATCGTTTACTTTTAAATTTCCACTGTCGTAATTGAACCCTGCACGGTAAAAAATACGATCCCAATATTTGAGCGCTCTAGGATTTTTTCGATAGGAAAGACCCAGACCAAATTGATGCTGATCTACATATTCACCTAAAAAATCGCGTTGTTCGGTGGCGTCCCAAAAACTATGTTGATAATCGGCATTTACCGTTACTTTATTATTTAAAAAGTTACTAAAAAATCCAAACCCGACTTCTAACGGAAGTTCAAAATCTTCTAAATTGTTGTCTTCTTCACGCGTTGTAATCGTCACCGTTTGCAAGGTTTCAATAGTACGTGACTGACTTCCATTGAGCAACGTTGGAAATTTGGCATTCAACCCAAAAGACGTCCGTTCTGACCAATCGTATTGCAAACCAACATCAAACCGAAAACCCGAATAATGATTTTCTTCGGTGATAATTAAGGCGGTATCGTCAATAAAATTGGTTTCTGTTTCATCAATCGCACCAAAAAGTATCGAACCACTTGCGCCCACTCTAAAAGTATCCGTAATGCTATATCCGTAACTGAATTTAAAATCGTTCAATCCGCCAGCACCATTTACATTGGTAAAAAAAGTATCCGTAGTTCCTTCAATATTATTTTCTATTCCCAACAAAATATATCCAACATTGGTAAATGGAATGAGCGTGATGCCTACGCCCGATCGTTCTGAAATAGGAAACGCCAACGAAATATTGGAAAAATTTGCATTGAAGCGCGTTTCTTCTACAAAGGAATTAATTACGGTTTCACGCTGCGCTTTTATTCCCACATCAAATAGAAATGATTTTTGTGTCATTCGCCCAAGCGACGCAGGATTTTTATCGTTGATATTTGTCAAAGACGGCATGGCAAAACCCAACTTTCCCAACGCATTGATAACTCCAACGCCAGTTTCATTAGGCACTCCTAAACCATATAGAGAATACGGCGAACTTGACAAATTTGAACTTTGTGCATGCAAAAACTGCGCTGCAACAATGCTCAATAGGACGAGCAA
>CAZHSA010000465.1:0-2841 GCA_964535135.1 uncultured Kordia sp. | reverse complement strand
GCAACATTGCGCCAAAATCGCTAGTAGGCGTATGTATGGAGCGTTCTTGGGAACTAATTGCAACATTAATTGGTGTTATGCAAGCTGGATGCGCGTATGTTCCGCTTGATCCTTCCTATCCAAAAGACCGAATTGAATACATGTTAGCGCACGCAAAAACGGCGGCGACTCTAGTTGATAGTGATGAAACAGCAACGTTGTGTCATAGTGCTAATCTATTGATTCGGACGGATGCGTTACAAGCGGAAAAAGATGCAACAATACGTGCTTCTACAAATGAGTTGGCGTATGTAATTTATACGTCTGGCTCTACAGGAAAACCCAAAGGTGTTGCTGTGGAACATGCTTCTGTTGTTGCTATGATTGATTGTGTGCACGATATATTTACGGCAGATCAATTAGATGGAATGCTCGCGGCGGCGTCTGTATGTTTTGATACGTCTGTGTTTGAAATTTTTGGAACGCTTTCTTATGGAGGGAAAATTATTTTGGCTAAAAATGCCTTGGATCTACTGCAACTTCCCGCAGTGAATGAAGTGAAAACGTGTGTGATGGTGCCATCTTCTGTGCAAGCGTTACTTTCGGTTTCAGATGTACCATCAAGTGTTGAATGCCTTATTTTTGGTGGAGAAGCGTTAAAGCGTTCGTTGGTAAAACAAGCATTTGCGCAACCCTCAATTTCACAGGTTTTTAACTTTTATGGACCAACAGAAGATACCGTTTTTTCTACAATGACAGCACTTTTTGAAGATGATGAAACTGTTACTATCGGAACATCTGTACAGAATTCTACGGCTTATATTTTAGATGAAAATTTACAGCGATTATTCATGGGTGAAGCAGGCGAATTGTATTTGGCAGGAAACAAACTAGCGCGCGGTTATTTGTATGATGAAGAAAAAACAAAAGAACGATTTATTGAGATGGTTCCAACGACAGCAATTCCCGTAAACCGATTGTATAAAACGGGCGATTTATGTCGCAGGTTGCCCAATGGAAAGATTGAATTTCTCGGGCGTGTGGATCAGCAAGTGAAACTAAGAGGTTTTCGAATTGAACTCGAAGAAATAGAATCTACTTTAGAATCTATGGAAGAAATTGAAGCCGCCGCAGCTTCTGTGATTGAAGGTGGCATCGGTCAACAATTATTGGTAGTTTTTGTGGTGCTTACAAACGGAACAACGATTTCTTCAGAAGACATTAAAAATTATGTTTCCAAACGATTGCCAAAATATATGGTGCCGCAAATGGTGAAGTATCTCGAAAAGATGCCTTTGTTACCGAATGACAAGTTAGACCGAAAAAAACTTGTAAGCATATACAAAGAGAACAACTTACCATCGTGTACGCAAACAGCAAATACCACAGCAACCTTTCAAGAGGAAACAAATGTTGCTACTACTGAACTCAAAGAGCATGTTTCTGGAGTGATTCAGACAGAATTCGCCAAAATTTTAAACCTACCAACTTCCAATCGCATTCAAGCAAACGAAGCATTTGAAAGTTACGGATTGGATTCGTTGACAACGTTGGAGTTTAGCAGTAGACTCTCTAAATCATTGAATTTACAAATAGCTGCAAGTGCTATTTTCGAAAACCCTACGCCCAAAACACTTACAAATTACATTGTAGGATTGCGCAACGGCAATGCATCAAACAGTACAGATTCACACAAAAAACAATGCAATACAGATATAGATTCACTGGCAACATTTCAAACAAACATTCAGTCGAGTCATCCTACCTTTCAAGCAGCAAAAGCTACCGCGTGGAATGTGGATGATAAAAGTATTTTAGTCCAAGAAGTGATGCGCATGGTAAACGATACGCGCAGAAATCCGTATAGTAAAGTGTTGCAAACTGGAAGCGCCACGCGCGGTGTTGTAGGCGATGCGTATAATGATGAAACGCAGCAAGCCATTATTTGGACAACTAATTTATATTTAGGCTTAAATAGAGATCCAAAAGTGATTGAAGAAGCCTTAATTGCTGTAGAAAACTTTGGAACTGGCATGGGAACTTCGGCAGCAGCATCCGGAATGACAAATCAGCATTTGGAGTTTGAAACTGAGTTTGCCAATTTGGTCGGAAAACCAAGCGCCTGTTTGTTTCCCACAGGATATACCGCAAATGTGGGCGCAGTAGCAGGACTTTTGGGTAAAAATGATGTCGTAGTTATTGATCAACTTTGTCATGCTTCTATTGTAGATGGTGCGCGTCTTTGTGGCGCAACCGTACGAACTTTTCAGCATAATAACGTTGCCGATTTAGAAGCTATATTACAATCGGAAACGTCACCGTATCACAGTGTTTTAGTTGTGTTAGAAGGCGTGTACAGCATGGGCGAAGGTGCGGCGCCAGTAGCAGACATTGTACGAATGGCAAAGAAATATAATGCACTTGTTTTAGTGGATGAAGCACATTCTTTTGGTTTTTATGGAGAAAATGGAGCAGGAATTTGTGCTGCACAAGGTATTACAGAGGAAGTAGATTTTATCATGACTACACTCAGCAAAGCCTTGGGAAGCTTGGGCGGCGTTGTAGCGGCGAGTCAAAAACATGTGGATTTCTTAAAATCATCATCAAGAGCCTATATTTTTCAAGCGTCTGTAAGTCCTGCAGATATGGCGGCTGCGTTGACTTCTTTACGACGACTTCGGTCAGATGCTACCTTACAAGAACGATTGTGGGACACTACGCGTTACATGCGAAAACAGTTTGAAGATGCAGGATACGATTTGGGCACTGGCGATGGACCGATTGTAACACCGCATTTTAGCGATAAAGACAAGTTATATGCTATTGTGCAAAAAATGTACAAACGCGGCGTACAAACTTCCG
>CAZHSA010000464.1:0-2842 GCA_964535135.1 uncultured Kordia sp. | reverse complement strand
TCACGAATTCCTATTTAATAAAATAGAAACCACATGAGCTAAAATGAAAATAAAAAACTGAAAATGTGGTTTATTGCAGAAGCTTCTATACTTAATTCTAAATGTAAATTGAATCAGTTATATCAAACTGACGTTAAATATCAAAAAACAGTAAACTTTTTATAATATAACAGTAATCATTTAGATACATTCCTGTTGTACATTCGTGGTATAACCAAAAAAATACGTATACCATGAAAAAAATTACACACGTACTCGGTGCATTTTTAATGCTATTTGTAGCAAATACCTATGCACAACAATCAGTTTTAGACGACCTTGACGAAACGTTTGACTCCGCAGAGGTGATTCGTATCGAAGCCAAAAGAGTAAAAGCTGCGCTCAAAACATTGACGGTTGATTATTTAGTAAACAACAATGTCAATGCAGATGTAGCTACCTATCTCCAAGTGATGGACGTTGGGATGGAAGTTGTGGAAGAATTCAGCGATGAAGTTATTTTCTTTATCGGACAAGCAGCGCAAGGAAACAGCAACATTGATCCTACGAGCATTCAAAGCAAAGCGTCTACGATTGAAGGAAACGAAGATTTTGTTCGCATCCGAAGTGCCGAATTAGCAACAGCAATTCAACAAAACAACAGAAACACAGCACGACAGTTAATTCGTGAAATCAGAAGTTTATTAAACAATCAAATTAGCTTAGCAAAAGCCATTAAAGAAGAAGCTACAGCACTCAAAGCAGTTGCAACTGTGTACAACGTTCGTATTGAGTTAGTAGATGAGCGTACAGGCGCATCTGTCCCAGCAGGAACATTGCCAGGGTATGCAGCTACCAATCAAGCTACTGGGCAAATTTTTTATACAGATTATTACAACTTTGACAGCTTTTCGAATTTGCCAGCAGGAACGTATCGTTTTGATGCGTATGACGGCTATTTTGATGGTGCGTCAAGCGCGATTGTAACCTTAGATCCAAGTTTGGTAAATGCCAATGGAGAAATCATTGTAACACTCAATTATTGGTCAGAATAAGTCAAAAAAGAAAAATCTAAAAACGACTAAAAAGCAGGTCTTTCCATAGTTAGATTTCGTTTATTTAGTGAAATATTTAAAATACAACGTAAAAAAGCGCAATATTCACAAAAATATTGCGCTTTTTGTTGATTACTTTCAGGTGTTCGGGTTTTATTTTTTGAATGTAAATAGTATATTAGCAACCAACCCTAATAGTACTTCAATCAATGGCACAAGACTCACAATATACCGAAGAAAATATACGTTCACTCGACTGGAAAGAACACATCCGTATGCGTCCAGGAATGTATATCGGAAAGTTGGGTGATGGTTCTTCTGCCGATGACGGAATTTATATCTTATTAAAAGAAGTTTTAGACAATTCTATTGATGAATTTGTCATGGGCGCCGGAAAAACGATTGAAGTTTCCATTCAAGGAACCAAAGTTATCGTGCGCGATTACGGTCGTGGAATTCCGCTCGGAAAAGTAGTCGATGTAGTGTCTAAGATGAATACCGGAGGAAAATACGATTCCAGAGCCTTTAAAAAATCGGTTGGACTGAATGGAGTTGGTACCAAAGCCGTAAATGCATTATCTGGATATTTTAGAGTAGAATCTACGCGTGACGGAAAATCGAGTTCTGCAGAATTTGCCGCAGGCGAGTTAAAAGATCAAGAGTTTTTAGATGAAACTTCGCGCCGACGCGGAACCAAAGTGACGTTCATTCCAGATGAAACGATCTTTAGAAACTATAAATATCGTATGGAATACGTAGCAAAAATGCTGCGTAATTATGTATATCTCAATCCAGGATTGACGATCATTTTTAACGGAGAAAAATTCTTCTCAGAAAATGGACTAAAAGATCTTTTAGAAGATAACAACAACAAAGAAGACATGCTATATCCGATCATCCACCTTAAAGGAGATGATATTGAAGTAGCCATTACACATAGTAAAACCCAATACAGCGAAGAATATCATTCGTTTGTGAACGGTCAGCATACCACACAAGGTGGAACGCATCAAGCGGCGTTTAGAGAAGCCATTGTAAAAACAGTGCGCGACTTTTACGGAAAAAGTTATGAAGCGTCAGACATTCGTAAATCCATCATTTCTGCCGTCAGTATCAAAGTGATGGAACCTGTTTTTGAATCGCAAACCAAAACAAAGTTAGGTTCTACCGATATGGGAGGTGATTTGCCAACGGTGCGAACGTATGTAAATGATTTCATCGGGAAGTATCTCGATAACTATTTACACAAAAATCCAGATACTGCTGAAAAAATACAACGTAAAATTCTGCAAGCAGAACGCGAACGTAAAGAATTATCTGGTATTCGTAAACTGGCGAAAGAACGTGCTAAAAAAGCAAGTTTGCACAACAAAAAACTGCGCGATTGCCGTGTGCACTTAGGTGATGTAAAAAAAGATAGAAGACTGGAAACAACCTTGTTTATTACGGAGGGAGATTCGGCTTCGGGTTCAATTACCAAATCGCGTGATGTTAACACACAAGCGGTATTTAGTTTGCGTGGGAAACCGTTGAATTCCTATTCGATGTCCAAAAAAATTGTGTATGAAAACGAAGAATTCAATCTGTTGCAAGCGGCGTTAAACATAGAAGAATCAATGGAAGAAAACGTATATACAAAATCACCAGAAACCATTTTTTTGGTTAGTTGTGTACCATGATAAAACGTTTCATAATTTGTTATTGCATTTGCTGTAGTATTTTCTTTAAAACGATGAATTTTTGTATCATCAAAAGAAACTACCAATTCTTCAACTTTTGGACGTTTTATGGTTTCATAGTTATAAAAA
>CAZHSA010000463.1:0-2875 GCA_964535135.1 uncultured Kordia sp. | reverse complement strand
TCAAGAGCTTTGGCATCTTCAGCCATGGTTATATTAACCTTGCTTGAAGATCCGATAGTTACTTCTTGTGTTTTGTAACCTATAAAGGAAAAAACTAGAACCTGACCAGAACTTGCGGTGATTGAATAATCTCCGTCAAAACCAGTTTGAGTACCATTTCCAGTTCCTTTTAACGAAATGTTAACCCCTGGTAAAGGAGTACCTGCTTCGTCAAGGACAATTCCAGTTATTTTTTTTTCTTGTGCAAGCGCAAGCTGCACCATTAACGCCAGTAATAGCGTTAAAATTCCATTAAACTTTGTTCTCATTGTGTTAATTATTTGAATTAGCTATCCCAAAAATCATAATAATATGTTAATATTCCTATTTTTTTAGAGAAAAAAGTGACTGTTTTTCATGAAAACTAATGTGGAACTTACTGTAGAAAAGGCCTTCCATGAATCGTATATGTCTTAAATTTAGAGAGTTTGATGCCTTTTTTTTGACTTTAAACCTATGAGAATTTAGTTGGATTAAATCCTAAATTTTGCTGTTAAATACGTGTTAATTGTGATTTTGTGCAAAAAATCTGTCAAAAATGAGCTTATTTTTACTTTTTAATCAAAATTAAAAATCATGAAAAAGAAAAAGTTAAGTTTAGATTTAAACAAAAGAAAAATTTCGAGCTTAAGTGCGCTTGGTGCTACAGGAGGTGCTACTATCGCAGGGACAGCCTGTGGTACAGGATCTCTTGCATGTCCTTCTGGAGATGTGGGTTGTTCGTTAGATTGTAAAAAAACAAAAGCAAGATGTACTACAACACCAATTTCTGAAGCACCTACATGTACGTTGGAGTCGGTAGACTTGTCATTCTGCGGATCTGGAACGGTACCAGATACTTGTCAGTCTAATCAAGTTTGTGCATAAACGCTCAATTTTGATCAATAATAAAATCGCTTAGTTGTATAACTAGGCGATTTTTTTATTAAAAAGAAGTGGATAAACTAATGTGTACTTTAGATTCGGATAATTTTACGGCAGCATTGTCCGTTTTTCCTACGGCATAATTAATCTTTAAAAGTCCTGATTTCGATCGAATTCCAAGTCCAAAGCCAAAACCATACAATTTCACATCGGTTTGCGTTAATTCATCCTGTAGGTAGGTAAAGTCAATAATAGAATGTACATAAGAATTTCGCGAAAGTATATATCGGTATTCGGTGTTAATTGTACTGTATAAAGTGGCTTCCAAGCTATTCTCATTAAAACCTCTAATAGATTGTATGCCTCCCAAACGAAACTTCTCATTAGTTAAATATTGATCGGAAATTAATGCTTCCGACGTATTATTTATGTAAATAAAATTCCGATTGTTCAATTCCCATAAATAATTCCCTGTAAAGGAAAACTTGGTCTGCTCATTCTTTTCCGCATCATTCGTTCGAGTTCCGAGTTGTGCTTCTAAGCCTATAAAAACTTTGCTCGGAAAAATGCTAAAAGCATCATTTCTTTTGGTAAACGTGTATCCAGCAGTAGTAAAAAAACTTTTATAATCATCAATCGTAGGATTTGTGTCATTTTCCAAAAGATTGTTAGATTCTGTTTGCTGAATTCCAACATGTACTTGGTTGTTTTGATTGATCTGATAAAATGTGTTCAATTTCGTGTTGACAATATTAAAGAGAGAATCACGTCTAAAAATATCCAAACCAGCATTAATGCCTATGGGGGAATTAAAAATATACGGAATTTGTAAATCGGCTAAAAACTTCGTTTGTCCGTTTCCGTCATTCTTCCATAAAATATTAAACTGCTCGCCTGCATTCAAATTATTCATCAATTTCAAATCTAGATAACCATTCAACTTTAAATTTCCTGTATCTTCATCAGAATTAAATCCAATAAAACCATCAAAAAAATTACTCTTTACCTTTTCAATATATACATATAATATAGTAGAGTCTTTTGTGAAGAGAATTTCAGGATCTTTAATTTGTCGTGCAAAAGACAACTGATCAATGCGTTTGGCTTGCTTGGTAATTTCTTCCTTATTAAAAACCTTAGAGGTCAATCGTAAATAATTCTTAGTATATGATTTTGGAAACTTTTCATATCCTTTGATAATCACTTTATCTAAACGGCGTTTTTCAATAACAACGATGTCTAGTTCTGCTTTAATCGTTTGTTCATTTTTTAATTTCACAATATTTTGAAGTTGTACTTCTGCAAAAGGATTTCCTGTATTCTGAAAATTTGTAACAATAGCTTCGAGAAAAGGTGTCAAGTTTTCTGGTGTAATAGTAAATGTACTATCTGTATACGGTAGGTTAAAAACTTTTAAAAGACTTTCGTCTAATTTTTCTCTGTTGTATGAAATGTCTAAAGAAGTATATTTTGTATTCAGGCTGAAAGTACTCTGATAAATAGAATCATTTACTTTCTCAAGCTTAGAATAGGAAGCGTCAAAATAACCAACCGAAAAAAGGGCTTTTTGTAAAGAAGCCAGCTCGTCTACAATAGATTTTATATTTTCGTGCGCTCTTTTATAATTGGTAGCATCAATAACTTGTTGTTCGTCGTCAGAATTGCCGTTAATTTGCAAAGTTTGACTACTAGCGACAGAAGTGCAAAAAAGTGCAAAAAAATAAAAGAGAATATGTAGTGTTGGTTTTTTCAAGTTAAAAAGTGAATGCGATGCGGCTTCAAAATAACGTAAAAAAACAGGAAATACTATGTGGAAACACTTTAAAAAAATAATCTTATTGAAAATTAAGTCGTTAAGATTTGAATAATTGGAAATAATACTTACCTTTGCCGCCCTCAAAAGAGGGTTTTTAAACAAAAATTATATTTAATATAAATGCCAACAATTTCACAATTAGTAAGAAAAGGAAGA
>CAZHSA010000462.1:0-2876 GCA_964535135.1 uncultured Kordia sp. | reverse complement strand
AATGTTGAATAATTGAATGGTTCTATAACGTAAAAATCCCTAAAGAAGGGCCATTCAATATTCAGTGATTCCAGCATTCAATTATTCAACCCTTAAAGGTAATGTGCATTGATGCTGCTGACGTATTTTGAGTTTTTCGTCAAGCGAAAAGGAATTTCTTGAAAGATGGGATGCATTTGATCGTCGTAATCTTTGTCATATTTAATCTCTAAAATAATCCCTGCATCTTTGGCTGGAGAGCGATCCAACAATAAACGCCCTTGATATAAATAATACTTCAGTTCTCGATCAATCGTCGCTCGTACTTTTCCATTTTGTGAAACATAATAGCTTCTCAAATATTGAATAATAGAAACAGGAAATAAACGCTGTTGCAAATTAGGTACGTGTTTTTCTAAAAATTGCACACAATCAAAATCACGATTCAAGGTAAAATCAGGTAGCTTATAAAATTTCTTTGTATTCGTAAAGTTGTTTTTAATCTTAATTTCTAAAGTCGGATTTTGTATTTCCGCCAAGGTCAAACCATACCATCGAATTCGATATTTATTTCGTTTTGAGATCCCACTCAAATTTTCTTGCAAAGAATTAAACCCAACATCATCCATATAGATACTATTGATCCAACGATCCGGAAAGGCCGTCTGAAAACAAGCCGGATTCTGCCGAATGACCATCTCCACTTCGCGAAGGCTAGCATTTTCAATTCTATATTTTCGTTCGTAACGCATTTTTGGTGTTGTGGTGTTTTGGTGTTGTGGAATCTAGCGACTATAACACTAAAACACCACAACACTAAAAATTCAGTTCGCTTCTATTTTTTTTCCTTTTAGGATTAATTTAGCTTCTAAGTCTACTACATGTAATTGTTTGACTTCTTGGGCCTCGAAATTTTTAATGTCCATATTTCCTGAACCATATTCTGCTAGTTTTTGGAAGACGATAAAGCCTTGGCTAACTTTATTCAGCACAACATTATTGGCTGTCACTTTTGATAAATCAGAAGCCGTGATTCCTTTTTGAGTTTCTTTAATTGTATAGCTATTCGTAATTTCTACAAACCCACTTCTGTTGACATTTAAAGCTGCGCCAAATGCTTTATTCACTTCTACATGATGTGCTTGCAGATATCCTCCAGTAATTTCTATGGCATCTTTTCCCGTTTTTTCAATTAGAAAATGATCTACCGTTCCTTTGCTTTGATTCGCATCCATTCCATCACCACTGGCATTGATTATCGCAGAATTATCCAGACGATATTCTGAATTGATAATACTCAAGGCATCTTTGGCTTTACTATTTTTAAAATAACATCCTTGACAAGTAAAATCAGATTCATAAAAAGTAACGCCACCTTCGGTGATTTGTCCATTCTTATTTCGAGCATTTAAATCAGAGAAAGTAGTATGCTCAATAACTGATTTTTCATTTGCGTTGATCACCACAAAACCTTGTCCTCCTTGTACCGCATTCATCAAAACAGGTCGCTCTTTGGTTCCTTTTATAAAAACAGGTGAATACGAAACAATGGATGCCTTGTTGGTCAATTCAATTGTGGTACCTGCAGGAATTTGCAATTCATAACCTGCGGGAATTAATAAATCCTGATCGATTTTTTGTGATCCTCCTTTAAGATAAATGACTTTATCCTTAATCACAATATTCTTACGTTTTTTCAATTCATTGATATCTGCTTTTTGAAAAGCTACTTTAGAAACTGGTGCTGGCCAGTTAAAAATCGGAAGTCGAACCACTTTGTCTGTTCCTAGCGTTTTACAAAAAACTGCTTTTACTTTTCCTTTTACAGGAATGGTATATCGACGAACTGGCGTTTCTGGATTAAACGATTCTGTGATCAATCTTTCTGGAGGTCGGTACTGGATATTTTTATTACCAAAACCAATAATTTCAATCGGCAATTGATGATAATTTTCTAAAACGATTTCTCCTCCAGCGTTTTTATATGCTTTAATCGTTACGTTTTCCGCAGGATAAAGAACGGTCTGTATGGCTGTCGTATTTTTAAATATTTTCGCCGCATCGAAAAAATAATTTTTATACTCTTGTTGAATAAACAACTCTCGACTTTTGATATCTGACAAATGTTTGGATATAAAACCTTGGATATATTTTTCAGAAGTAAATTCCTCCAGATAGCTCACATACTTTTCTACAAATTCAAAATCATTAAACAAAAAATAATGAAACGGTACTTCTCCATTTCGAAATTTAAACCGTTTAGAAACACGTGAATTGACTTTCCCACCATAAATCAATGGCGGCACAAACCACCTCACTCCATCGGTAGAATATCCATCATAACCAATTGGTTCTAACTTTCCGAGAACGGCATTGTAATAAAATCGTTGGTTCGTAGAACCGAATGCATGGTAAGCCAAACAAACATCTTGGATTGCAATAAACTTCGCCATTCGATCGATATCGAAAAGCTCTCCTACCGTTTTATTCCCTTGGACATAATCAAACATTTTTTGCTGACCTTCTAAAAACTGTTGATACAATCCTTCATCTTCTAAAATTTCTTTTTCCTCAAACGCTTCGATTTGCGCACTTTCATACCAAGGTATTTTATTCGCAAACCCAGCTGCGGCATACTGCCACAAACCATCTTCGCTGATCCTTAAAATAGGCCCACGTTCTCGGCCTTGTTGGTACAACATTGGATAGACAAAGTGTTCTTCGTAGGCATAAATACCCAATAATTTTTTGTTGAGATTCAATTGAATAAAATCATATCGAGTAGTTAAAACATCTTCATCCTTTAACATTTCATGAAATACCCACTCCAATAAATGAGCACGCGAAGCAGTATTGTGTACTGAAAACTCTCCCATCCCATTCCACGATTGTCCTTT
>CAZHSA010000461.1:0-2891 GCA_964535135.1 uncultured Kordia sp. | reverse complement strand
CTTACTAGATCACTATTTAGATGGTGCTATAGAAGCAGAAGCAGATGCCATTTGCGACGGTGAAAACGTATACATTATCGGAATCATGGAGCATATTGAACCTTGTGGAATTCACTCAGGAGATTCAAACGCAACCTTGCCACCATTCAACTTGGGTGAGTTTGTGATGCAACAGATCAAAGATCACACAAAAAAGATCGCTTTAGCATTAAACACGGTCGGACTGATCAACATTCAGTTTGCCATTAAAGATGATATGGTCTACATCATTGAAGCGAATCCAAGAGCATCTCGAACCGTTCCTTTCATTGCAAAAGCATACAAAGAACCGTATGTAAACTATGCAACCAAAGTGATGCTCGGTGAGAAGAAAGTAACGGACTTTGATTTCAATCCACAATTAGAAGGATATGCGATTAAGCAACCTGTATTCTCTTTCAACAAATTTCCGAATGTAAACAAGCGTTTAGGACCAGAAATGAAGAGTACAGGAGAAAGTATCTTATTCATTGACAGCTTAAAAGATGATGACTTCTATAACTTATACTCACGTAGAAAAATGTATTTGAGTAAATAATCTCAATACGAAATGTTTATTTCGCACTTGATGCGGAATCTCATTAAATCACATAAAAAACGCTTCCGCAAAGCCATTACGGTTTTTGGGAGCGTTTTTGGTTAGTGTTATGTTATACGTACTTCAATATCTTTTATCATATCACCTACGTTTTCTAAATTTCTATATTTTACTGAAAACGACATTGTATATGTATAATCTTTGTTTTAGATTTACAGCCGATAAAATCAAGTACTTACCAATAGTATGATTGATGGAAAATTTGCCAGTCGTCATGATATAAAATAACAAAGCCTACAACATATATGTCGTATCAAAATTTAATTCCGCTCCTCAAAAAAACGAAAAGTCCGTTATCTCCTGAAAAATTCCAGGAACGCATCAATATTGTATTTCATGATTTTGAATCGGCACATTATGATACTATGCATAAAGACATGCGTGATAGTTTGCAGGAGCAAATAAACTTATTGGTAGCCGATGTACTAGCTGCTAAAAAGATGGAAAATACGAATTTAAGTCTGCTCGATATTGGTTGTGGAACAGGATTGAGTACAGAATTTGTATTAGGATCTAACTTAGGCGCAAATATTAGCAAAGTTACGTTGCTTGATACTTCTGAAAAGATGCTACAAGAAGCGGAAAAAAAAGCTAAAAATTGGAACAAACCGTATCAATTGGTCAATGGTTATTTGGCTTCGGTAGCTGAAAAATTTGATGTAATCATCATCTGTTCTGTATTGCATCACATTCCCGAGTTGGATGTTTTTTTAGCACAAGTGGACAACGCACTCAATCCGGGCGGAATTTTAATACACTTACAAGATCCCAATGTAGATCACTTACACGATTCGGTATATATAGAACGAAAAGCGGCATACAAGAAGGAATTGGAGCATCAAAAGACAAAGAAAGGTGTATCTAGTATGATTCCCAAACCAATGCTTCGATGGATAAAACGACAGTTGAATAGAAAAGATTACATAGATCACATCAACGATCAATTATTACAAGAAAAAACAATTCACAAACGCATGACGGCTGACGAAATATGGAGCGTGACAGACATACATGTGGAAACGGAAAGTGAAGTCAAAGGAATTTCGTTAGCATTTCTGCAAAATGCATTGACAAATTTTGAATTGATCAACATGCGTTCGTATTGCTTTTTTGGCGCACTTAAAAGTGAATTAACAGCCAGTTATGCAGCAAAAGAAAGTCTGTACATAGACGAAGGGCAAACAAACGGACGTAACATTTCCTGTGTTTGGGTAAAAAAATAAAAACATTCAAGTATAGCAAAACACATCATAAACGATAAAAAACGCTTCCACAAATCATTACGGTTTTTGGAAGCGTTTTTGTTGTGCTGCTTTCATTCTGTGCAGGCAAGAATTCCAAGTTTTTGAAGGAAGTATTAAGAAGTTTTTTTATTGTTTTACTGGAAGCCACATTGTAATTGAGTAATCTTTGTTTTACATTTATAGAAAATAATAGGAAGTGTTTATCAATAGCGTTCCTGTTTATTTACTAAATTCAGTATGATAACAGGAATTCCTGTTATACTTACGTTAACTACCATATAAACGAACACCCGAACATATGAATAAAATCATTTTCTTATTGATAGTTTGCACAATCCTAAGTTGCGCAAAAGAAAAAGAAATAAATCAAGAATTCGGGAACATTCCAACTGAATTAATAAGTGCCTTAGAATCCATCAATAAAAGACAAGTATTTGAAATAAACTCATCTAAACCGAATACAGTAGTTGGAAAAAGTGGAACAATTCTAATTATTCCAGAAAATTCAATTGTTGACCAAAATGGTAACGTCCTTTCTAAAAACGTTTACATAGAAATTAAAGAGAGTTTTACTAAATCGGACTTTATAGCTTCTAATTTACAAACTATGCATAACGATAAAATTCTTGAAACTTTAGGAATGGTTTTTCTATCTGCAAATGATGAGAAAGGAAATGAATTAAGAATAGCAAATGGAAAATCTATAAGATTGCAAATACCTCAAAAGGGAATTAAAGAAGATGCAAAAATATTTTTAGGCAATAGAGAAGAAAGCGGATTAATCAATTGGGACAAAATAGAAGAGTCTTCAAAATCTTTAACGCCATATCCCATAAAGTTTATCAGTAAAAATCGATTTTTGACTGAATGTTCTGAATATTATGGAATTACTACAGACACATTAAAATACGACTATTATAACTATTTTGGGAACATAACCGATTTTGAAAACACTCTTTTAGCTACAAAAGAATTTTCAGATAGATATAATGCAACTTGTTGGAAGGACG
>CAZHSA010000460.1:0-2897 GCA_964535135.1 uncultured Kordia sp. | reverse complement strand
GTAAAACCCATTGGTTTCAACTGTAAAATCAGCATTTCGTAAATAGGTTTTAGCTGAGCAAAATCGCTTAGTACAACTTCTCTTGCTGTTGCGCCAAAGTTATTTTTGATGCTCTTATCTGCGTTGACATTTAGTAACAATTGTACCATTTCTACACGGCCAAAAAATGCGGAGGTGTGTAACGCTGTAGAACCGTCGTTATTTTTGATAGATACATCTGCTTTTGCATTAAGCAACGCTTTAAAAATGTCTAAACGATTAAACGTTGTCGCTGTAATTAAAGGTGAAGAACCACTCATAGGTTCAATAACGTTGATATCACTTCCTGCTTTAATATGCTGTTGTACGACGTCTAAATTTCCAGCTATAATAGCGGAATGAATGTCCATTTTTGGTGTTTCAACTGTAGTAGTCTGATCGTTTTTTGAGGTAGTTTTTGATGAATTTTCTTGTGCGCAAGAAGTTAAAGAAACAATAATGCTTACGATGCACATAAAAATGATTTTTGTTAAAAATACGTGTGGTGTTTTCATGATGAATTATTTAAAAATGTTTGTTTTGATTTTTTGTTGATACAAAGATGCGAGAATTCATGACGCATCAATAAACACGTATGTTTCAAGAAATATAAAGTTTGAAGAACACGTGTAAATTATGGCGCAGCAATATAAATTATGACGCAAAACCTAAGTTTCATCAAACAAAACCAAGCACAAAATTGAGAAGTTTTAATAAATTGTATATATTCGTTTGGAACCTAAAAAAACATGTCGAAAAATTCATTTACGGGCGACTTTTTAGCGAAAGCAGAAGCGATTGTGTTGGAAAATATTTCCAATGAGCAATTTGGCGTTTCAGAATTGGCAGAAGCGACCAACATGAGTCGCTCCAACTTACTGCGAAAAATAAAAAAGCAAACCGAATTATCGGCAAGTCAATTTATCCGAAACATCCGATTGAACAAAGGGAAAGAATTGCTAGCCGAAACGGACATGACGGTTTCTGAAATTTCCTATGAAGTCGGATTTGGTAATACGTCCTATTTTATCAAATGTTTTAGAGAATTGTATGGTGTGCCACCTGGAGAAATTCGCAAAAAAACACAGGATGTTATTGAAGAAATTGCAGCAGAAACCGAAGTAACAATATCAGAAAGTACCGAGAAAGATTCCTCCCAAAAAAGCTTCTTTAGCAAACACTTTAACAAAATAATCGTTGTCGTTACAGCTGTTATCATTGTGTTGATTAGTCTTTTATGGAAAGAAAGTTCAAATAATGTTTCGTCAACGAAAAAGCGTACAAAATCTATCGCAGTATTGCCTTTTAAAAATATGAGCAATGATGCTACAAATTATTATTTTGTAAACGGATTGATGGAATCTTCCTTAAACAATCTGCAAAAAATAGAAGATTTACGCGTCATCAGTCGTACGTCTGTTGAAAAATACAGAAACACTACTAAAACCATCACTGAAATTGCGGACGAATTGAACGTAAGTTACATTGTAGAAGGTAGCGGACAAAAGATAGAGGATGAGGTATTACTCAACGTTCAACTCATTGATGCAACAAACGATACGCCGATTTGGACAGAACAATACAAGCATCAACTAGTAGACATATTTTCGTTGCAAAATACGGTTGCTAAAAAAATAGCAATGTCCATTCAAGCAACGGTAACACCAGCAGAATTAGCGCGAATTGATAAAAAACCTACCGAAAATCTAGAAGCATATGATTATTACCTAAGAGGTTTAGAGCCGTTGCAAAAAGAAACCAAGGAAAGTTTATTGGAAGCTATTGAATTGTTTAAAAAAGCAACCCAACTCGATCCGAAATTTGCGCAGGCATATGCAAAAACAGCAATGGCGTACTTTTACTTAGACATTTATCAACGCAACAAGCAATATACCGATGACATCAATGAAAATGCTGATAAAGCGCTCTTGTACGATGCTACATCCGATCAAAGCCTCATAGCAAAAGCGTTGTATTACATCAACAATAGAGAGATCAATTTGGCAGTTCCGCATTTGGAAAAAGCGTTGGAATACAATCCAAATGCTGCTGCGGTTGTTTTAATTTTGTCAGATTTGTATGCGAGAGCCATTCCGAACACGGAAAAATACTTAAAATATGCACTCAAAGGTATTCAACTCAACATTCAAGCGAACGATTCTGTCGGGAAAAGCTTTATCTATTTGCACTTAGGAAATGCGTTGATACAAAGCGGATTTGTAGACGAAGCGGACACGTATATGAAGTTGGCACATTCGTACAATCCTAACAATCAATTTACGCAGTACATTCAAGCATATATCAATTATGCAAAGCATAGAGACATCAAAAAGTGTACGAATCAGCTAGTGACAGAATGGAAAAAAGACACTTTGCGAGTTGATCTTTTACAGGAAATTGGAAAGTTATACTACTATGAAGAAGACTATAAAACGGCGTATCACTATTACAAAAAATACCATGCGCTTCAAAGCGATCAAACGATAGACATATTTCCACAAGAAGGCTTAAAAATTTCGATGGTCTTTGAAAAAATGGGCGATAGTATAACAGCAAAAAAGTATTATGACAAATATGTCACCTACTGTGAAAATGATACTTCTATGTACAAATCGGCAAGTATGGCGATGTTGCATTTGTATCAAGGCGACAAAGATGCAGCAATTGCACAGCTGAAACTATTTGCTACCAAAAACAACTTTCAATACTGGTTGATTCTATTTTGGGAAGCAGATCCTTTAATTAAAGGTCTCAAAACACATCCAGCATATGACGAAACCATACAAAAAATAAAAGACCGATTCTGGGAAAACCACGTGCAAACCAAAAAGACCTTGAAGGAAAATGGTTTGTTGTAATTCTTTGAAATTAGAACGCTT
>CAZHSA010000459.1:0-2898 GCA_964535135.1 uncultured Kordia sp. | reverse complement strand
TCTTGAAGCGATTTTACTTTTTCTTCTACTTCTAGCGGAAGCGTTTCTGCCACAGGACAATTTGGAGATGTCAAGGTCATCAAGATTTTTACATCGAAAGTTTCATTGATAAAAACATCGTAAATTAATCCTAATTCATAAATATCTACTGGAATTTCTGGATCGTAAATCGTTTTTAAGACGCGTACTATTTTTTCGCCTAAAGCTTCGGTATCTATTGTAGTTTCTGACATGTTAATTGAGTTGTGTTTGATACGCAATTGCGTATAACTTTAATTGTTTAATCATACTCACCAATCCATTGGCGCGTGTTGGTGATAAATGCTCTT
The DNA here is from genome assembly GCA_964535135.1 of uncultured Kordia sp. Classification (GTDB taxonomy): domain Bacteria; phylum Bacteroidota; class Bacteroidia; order Flavobacteriales; family Flavobacteriaceae; genus Kordia. The sequence goes on along the minus strand of CAZHSA010000459.1, from coordinate 2,569 downwards.
TTAAGCCAATTTCATCAATAAAATCTGTGTTGGCATCAATAATTGCCGCAGGACGTTGATTGGAAAATGCACGAATTAAAATAGCAATAATTCCTTTGGTAATGATGGCATCACTATCCGCAGTAAATACCAATTTATCATCTTTCATTTCTCCATGAACCCACACTTTACTTTGACAACCTTTAATGAGGTTTTCGTCTTTTTTAAGACTTACATCAATTAAAGGCAATGATTTTCCGAGATCAATCATGTATTCATACCGTTGCATCCAATCGTCAAACATGCTGAATTCGTCTACAATTTCGTCTTGTATTTCTTGTATCGTCATTTCTTTTCCTTTACACAGTTGTTTTACTTAGACGCAAAAATACAACAACTATTACGGTTTATCAACTGCATTTACCATTGCTTCAATTTTTGCCATCAATGCGGCAAGTTCTTTCGGCGGATTTCCATGTCCAAATTCGACATTCGTCACTACATTTTCCTTATAGCTAATTTGCAATATTGCAGGAACAACGGCGTCTCGTCCAACATCATCGGGACTCATATAATTCTTTTTGAGTTTTTCGGAATCTATCTTGTCAAGCAACGCTACAATCGCATTCCAATCTTCCTCAGCCATTTCTTGCTGTACAGAAACTTTACTGCCACGAATGTTGGTTAGTGAAAATTGTTCTTTATCTATATTTATTTTTTGATAAAATCCACGCGTAGACGCTTCATACTGAATTGAAATTTCGTCTTGTGCCTTTTGGATCGTTTCTTCATCCGACTTTTTATCATTACAACCTTTGGCAAATAGCGTGATGGACAATAGAACAAATACATATTTCATAAAAAGTAAGGTATAATTTAGATATAATATTACAAAAAAAGACGCCAATATTGACGTCTTTCTTCATTTAAATTTAGCACTATATGTGAGGTTAATTCACTAAGCTTGCTCTTGCGCCGCCTGGAATTAGTACGCCACGCATTCTTTCTTTTTGTCCTGCACTAAACATGTTCATACAAGCATCGTTTGTATAATCCATGTAGTTCATAGTCATGTCTGTTGAACGACAGTTTGTCGTCGGGAAAGATGGACATCCGTAGTTTGGAGCATCTGAGCTAGGTGTATCTGCTACAAAATCGTCTCTTTTACATCTTCCGTCTCCCCAAATGTGACGTAAGTTTAAGTAGTGACCTACTTCATGAGTTGTGGTTCTTCCTTCGTCAAATGGAGCTGATACAAAACCTGTAGTTCCAAAATATTGTGGTGCAACTACGATACCGTCTGTTGCAGCGTTTCCACCTGGAAATTGTGCATATCCTAAGATACCACCACCTATGTTACAAACCCAAATATTCATGTGAGTTGAAGGTGTTACTGGTGGATATGTAGCTTTCACTAAATCATTAGTTCCCCAAGAAGTTCTAGAGTTTGAATATCTGAAAGTTCCTGCTAAACTGAACTGAATTTCAGTATCAGCCGCTACTGGAGCAAATAAAGATGGTGTTTGGTTGGCATCATTATTTGTTCTTCTAAAGTCATCATTTAATACAGCCATTTGCGAGTTGATTTGCGCATCGCTGATGTTTTCATTGCTGTTGCTATATACAACATGTACATACACAGGAATTGTAACTACTCCTAAGTTATCCGTTGGTGGCTGTGGATCACCACCGCCGTTTCCGCCGCCGCCGTTTCCATTTCCATTTCCGTTTCCTGGCTTTTTAGCTGCCGTTTGTCGGTACTTTTTCTCAATGCTATACATTCTGTCAAATAATTCAGAATCTTTGTCAAGCTGTGCATTTAATTTTTGCATTGAGTAACAGCCTCCGGCTGCTTTTTCAGTGTTGTCCGTATACAAGTAAAAATCACTCATATCTACGTTTTGTTCTCCTAGATCGGTTGTGTTTGTAGCCTGGTCGTCACTACAAGACACCATGATTGCTCCAAGAGCAAACATGCTTAATAGAAGTTTTTTCATAATTAAATTATTTGTTTGTTAGGGTTAATAAAATCTGTCAAAATTAGTTTTTATTATTATATTTATAACAAATGTGCTATTTTTTTAGATAAATAACATTTTAATTGTTAAAATGTTACATTTGTAACACATAGTGAATTTTAAGCTACAAGCGAATTTTAGTGTGCTTATCGACAAAATACATGCTTCGTTTTCAATTAGATACAAAAAAGAAGAATCGACCAGTAGGTCGATTCTGTCGTTAAGTTGTATTTTAGACTCGTTTTTAAGAAAGCATCATTTTTGCTTTTTGTACGGCTTCAATAAAAACATCTATTTCTTGTTTGGTATTGTAAAACGAAAAGGAAGCTCTTACGGTTCCAGGAATTTTATAAAAATCCATAATCGGTTGTGCACAGTGATGTCCTGTTCGTACCGCAATTCCGAGTTTGTCTACAATGGTTCCAATATCGTACGGATGAATATTGTCTAGATTGAAAGAAATTACCGCCGTTTTTGCGCCTTCACCATAAATAGTTACATCGCCAATAGCTAATAATTTTTCTGTGGCATATTCCAACAATTCGTTTTCATAGGCTGCAACGGCTTCAAAA
>CAZHSA010000458.1:0-2907 GCA_964535135.1 uncultured Kordia sp. | reverse complement strand
AGATGAAGATGCATATGTAGCAGAGATCTTAGGCACGCTTAAAGACGCCAAGTTGCTGGTGGTAGAGGGTACAATTTACCCGCTTCTCACTAGACTTAAAAACGCTGGTTTACTCAACTATCGCTGGGAAGAATCTACCAGTGGCCCACCACGTAAATATTATGGACTTACCGAAACAGGACGATTATTTCTTAAAGAACTGAATACTACTTGGGACAATTTACAAAATGCTGTATCACTCGTAACACAACAAAAAACGACTAACAATGAATAAGACCATAAATATAAATTTAGCAAATATGTTTTTTCATATTGATGAAGATGCATATAACACCTTGCAGCGTTACTTAAACGCCATAAAACGTTCTTTTACTGACTCGCAAGGTAGAGATGAAATTTTGGCAGATATTGAAGCCAGAGTTGCCGAACTTTTTTCTGAACGTATGAAATCGGAACGACAAGTAGTAGGCATCAAAGAAGTGGAAGAAGTTATAGATATTATGGGACAACCAGAAGATTATCTTGTGGATGACGAAATTTTTGAAGATGGTCCTAAAACAAACTATAGCAATCAAACAAGAACCGGAACGGAAACCTACCGCAAATTGTATAGAGATTATGACAATAAATTTATTGCGGGAGTTTGTGCTGGTATTGCACAGTATTTCGGTGTAGATTCTTTGTGGGTACGTCTGTTAGCCATCATTATTGTATTTGCCGGAGTAGGATCGCCTATTTTAGTATATTTCATTTTATGGGTAATTATTCCAAAAGCGACAACAACTAGTGAAAAACTCGCTATGGCGGGAAAGCCCGCGAACATCAGCAATATAGAGCAAAAAATCAAAGAAGGGCTTGATGATGTTCAAGAAACTATCAACGACATCAATTTTGAGCAAGTTGGTCAAAAAGCAAAAAGTGGCGCATCTTCCTTCTTTGATTCTATAGGACATATTATAGAAACCTTTATCAAAGTATTTGGTAAGTTTTTCGGAGTCATTTTTATCATTGCAGCAGCTTCTATTTTAATAAGCTTGATTTTGTCTGCACTCGGTATTAGCATGTTTGATTTTGATATTTTTCAGGGTGAAGAATCTATTTATTATGAAGATTTAGGCATTTTAAATCAAACACCACCTTGGATCCTTGGCTTATTAGCATTGCTAGTGGTTGGAATTCCTGCATTGGTATTGTTTATTTTTGGAATGAAGATTTTAGTGAAAAATTCGAAATCTATCGGAACACCTGCCAAAACTGGATTGATCGTTTTGTGGATTGGAGCCTGTCTTGGAGTTGCATATATCGCATCAAGTGCAGCTTTACACCAAAATATTGAAGCAACGGTTTCCACCAAAGAACAATTGACCATCGTTAAAAATGATACGATCAATGTGAAAATGGTGAAGAATGAAGATTTTGACGGAAGCTTCCGCAGATATGATCATGACTATAATGTAGAATATGACGAAAATGGGAACATCATTATGTATTCTCGTTCTGTACGACTGATTGTAAAAACAACAGAGAATGACAATGCACGAATTCGTGTGAGTAAAAATGCTAGTGGCGTTTCATACCAGAGAGCAAGACAACGTGCACAAGGCATTGATTATCATTATAATTTTGACGGAAAAACGCTAAGATTAGACGGTTTCTTTCTATTCGACGAAGATGACAAATACAACAATCAACAAGTAGAAATTGAACTGTATTTACCAGAAGGTGCTATTATTTATGCGGATAAAAATACAGCGTCTTTTCATAGAAACTCTAGAGGTTCAGGAGATATTTTGCCAACAGATTCCGAAGAACACTATTATCAAGTAGTAGACGACGAATTGGAGTGTTTGGATTGTCCGCCTTCTAAAAAAAACACTCGTAAAAACCGTACAAAGAAACAACCTGATACTAAAAAAGCAACGCCTAACACAAAAAGTGTACAAGATAGTGTTACCATAAAACGCGATAGTATTTCTGGAAACTAGGTATTAGGTCCTAGAAAAGTAATTAATCAACATAAATCATCAAAAAACGAACAACATAAGTAATCAACCAAAAAAAACAACCATCAATCAAAAAATGAGCAATTCACAATCCGACCGAAACTACTAAAACTGAACGCAACGTTTTGGTAGTTGGATTGTTTGTGAGTACTTTATCATCAACATCAAAAAATCATCAATCAATTAACAAAAAACACTAACTATTATGATCACAATAGCACGAATTATCGCCATTGCCATCCTAAGTCTACTTATGACTTCCTGCAATTTTAATTTTGGATCTGGCATTAAAGGAAACCGAAACGTAGTCACCGAAGAGCGTGACGCAGAAGAATATTTTACCGTTGTAAAAGCATCCGAAGGATTAGACGTATACATTACACAATCGGAAACCGCTTCCATTGAAGTAGAAGCTGACGAAAATGTTATTGGACTGATTGCTACAGATATTAACAATGGCGTTTTAAAAATTCATACCGAACAAAATATTGGACGTTGCAAGTCTAAAAAAGTACATGTAAGCTTGCCTAATATTGACAAAATTATCAGTACAAGCGGCGCAGATGTATTTACGACTTCAACAATTGTTACAGAAACGATTGAAATTAAAAGTAATAGCGGCGCAGACGTAAAAGCGGACGTAGAAGCAGAAAGCGTTTCGTGTGCTACATCAAGTGGTGCTGATATTAAAATATCGGGCACGGCAGATTCTTTAGAAGCGAAAGCAAGTAGCGGAAGTGATATTCATGCAAAGGATTTAATGGTAAAAGAGTGCAATGCTACAGCAAGCAGTGGCGCAGATGTTACCGTAAATGTTAGCGAGAAATTAGTGGCTAGCAGTTCTAGCGGCGGCGATGTTAACTATTATGGAAATCCAGAATCGGTTTCAAAAAACAAGTCTGTT
>CAZHSA010000457.1:0-2911 GCA_964535135.1 uncultured Kordia sp. | reverse complement strand
AAACGAACAGGAAAAGCAGGTGTTTGTAATTCATAGTTTGTTTTAAAATATGTTTTGTAAATACTAATAATAACGAATGCTACGCTTCACGGCATCAGCAACAAATTTTTCATCACCTTCATACGAAGCGCGTTCTGTCCAGTTGCCTTTCTTATCATATTTATACCAATATCTAGTTACGTTTTTACGACCTTCCGTTTTTGAGTGATTTGTTGGGTAAAAAATAGTATAGGTTGTCACATCATTTTTATCATTAAACGTTTCGGTAGTACTTTTTACAAATTTATCATCACCATCGTATTCTTCATAGCTTAAACGATTATTGTTAGCATCATACGTATTCACCATGCGTTTTTGTTGTTTTCCATCGTAATCATAACTAACCTTTTCTAAACTATTTCCTCGTGCATCTTTGGTTTCTTTAAACTGTATCACATAGGTGTCGTCACGTTTGTCTTTTTCAACCTTTGTCAATCCGTTGTTGCTATATTCATACGTACGTACGTCTAATTCAACGCCAGCTTTATTATATTCTGCTTTATAAATACACTTTCCGTTTGTGTTGTATTTGTATATCGTTTTTTGGTAAGGATTACTTCCAAAACCTTTTGAACTAGGTCGTTCGTATATCTCTTCTGTTAGTAAGCCTTGTGAATTATATTTGTAGGTGGTGGTAGCTTCTAATGTTTTGTTTTCGTATTCTTTTTTAAACATTAATTTACCAGTTAAGTTATAGACAAACACTTTCTTCTCTACCTCATCTCCGTAATCTTCTTCAATGCTAGCAATTCGATTATTTTTATACGTATACGTGATTTCACTTTGCAAGGAACCATCTTCATAGGTTTTTAAAGAAATAAGATTTCCGTTCTTGTCATAGGTTTCTTTATATGTGGTTTCACAATCTTCATAGGTTAATGGTGGATTTTCTTGATCTATGTAACAACCAGATTCTTCTTTAATACTTTTAATCTTGGTGTTTGTAATTCGTTTTTTGCTAATGTCGATGTAACCAATGGTGTCAAAATCAAAATCTTGCGCATGTGTGTTAGGAGCGCAAATAAAAGCCAAAAGGCTTAGTCTAATCAAGAATTTCATAATTCAGTGTTTTGCGAATACGAGTTGTTAGGGATGTAATAAAAAAGCATGGTAGATTTACGAATGTTAAAAATACTATTTTTTGACAGATGTAAAAAGTAAACTTAAAAAGCTATGTCAATTTTTCTTTAAAAAATGCAATGGTGCGTTCCCATGCTAAAGTTGCCGCTTTTTTATCATAACGAGGCGTTGTATTATTGTGAAAACCGTGATTTACATTCGGATAAAAATGTGCTTCGTAGTCAATAGCATTGGCTTTCAGTACTTTCTCAAAAGCTTCCCAACCTGCATTGACGCGTTTGTCTAGCTCTGCATACTGCAATAATAACGGAGCTTTGATTTTGGCAGCATCTTCATCGCTTGGTTGTCGTCCGTAAAAAGGAACAGCCGCTTTTAGGTCATCTAATTTCACTGCCATCATGTTAGAAATCCAACCACCAAAGCAAAACCCAACAACACCTACTTTTCCATTACACTTTGGGTGATTTTTTACATATTCAAAAGCCGCAATAAAATCTTCTAGCATTTCGGTACGATCACGCTTTTTCTGCATCGTTCTTCCATCATCATCATTGCCAGGATAACCGCCAAGTGGCGACAACGCATCTGGAGCCAAACTAATAAAACCGTCCAAAGCAGTTCGTCTGCCAACATCTTCAATATACGGATTCAATCCTCTATTCTCATGAACAACAATGACACCTGGAACTTTAGTATCTATATCTTTAGGAATCGACAACAAGCTCTTGATGTCGCCACCACCTTTTGGTGAATTATATGTAATATATTTCGATTCTAACATTGGATTATCTTCGGCGACTTCTGCCGTTGTACGATAATTGGGCGACATAAAACTCAACAACGCACCTACGGTAACACTTCCTGCAGCATATAAGGAAAGTCGCTCTACAAACTGCCGACGTCCAATTTTATTATGTGCATAATCGTCGTATAAATCGAATACTTCTTGTTGAATGTCTTCTTTTTTAAGTTCGCTCATGATGTTAGGTTTTTTAGTGGACTTAAAGTTATGGAATTTTTGGGCATTAATTCGTTAAGAAAAATAATTTAAAATTGTCTTTTTGTTGTTTTTAAAACACTGTAAATTTAGGAAGTTCTAAAATCTAAGAAGTCTAAGAATCTAAGATGTCTAGCAAAAAAATGTATCTTTGAAACACACAACCAACCAACATGATTTACATTGCTATTTTACGTGGAATCAACGTTTCTGGAAGTAAAAAACTGCCCATGGCGGAACTCCGAGCATTGCTTTCTAATCTGGGTTTTGAAAACGTTCAGACCTATATTCAAAGTGGAAATGTAGTTTTTAAATCTGAAGAAAAAGATCAAAAAAAACTAGAAAGTCAAATTTCTGAAGCCATCAAAAAACAATACGATTACGACGTGCCTGTGTTTGTCATAACCATCTCGCAGTGGAAAATTGCAATGGCAAAGAATCCATTCATAGAAGAAGATATTTCCAAACAAGCAATCACGTTCTTGGCAACAATTCCAACAGAAACTACTTTTGAAATAGAGAGTAAAGGTGATCAATACAAAATCATTGACTCAGAAGTATATCTGTATTGCCTCAATGGTTTTGGACGGAGTAAATTGAACAACAATCTCTTTGAACGGAAACTCAAAACACAAGCCACCACGCGCAATTGGAGAACGATTCATAAATTATTGGAAATGGCAGAAGCACTAGAGAAATCGTAAATCTTAAATTATGAATGTTTAATTTTAAATGAAAAAGATACTTTTTAAGAGCCAAGAGCCAAGAGCCAAGAGCCAAGAGCCAAGAGCCAAG
>CAZHSA010000456.1:0-2930 GCA_964535135.1 uncultured Kordia sp. | reverse complement strand
TATCCTGATGTTTCATGTAGATTTTTTGTAGCTTTAAGAATGGACAAAAAGCAAAAAAGATGGTTATGGGTAGTTATGGTTGTAGCTGTAATCGCTTCTATCATATACACAGCTTTTAAATGGCTGCTTCCCGTTGCTGTGATTGTATATTTTAAAGAAATTTTTCTGTGATGCGTTCAACAACACTGAGTTGTAGGCAATAAAAAAGCCATTCAATCTCACTTGAATGACTTTTTTTCCTCAACCAACCTAATAACTGATATCCCACCTTCAGCTATGAAAAAATTGCTGTGAAACTTCGTTTTGTTTCACATTCAAATATAGCTTAGATGTGTCTTAATTTGTTCTTAAGTAATTGCCAAAATTGGATTAAAGTTTTCAAAGGAAAACGTTAATTTTTAAGAGTTTTTGTTTATTTCGGCACCAAATCACAGTACCAAAAAGCAGTATCCCAGTTAGAATCGTCTGAGGCACAAGTATCTTCCTCTTTTTCCGATGGTGTATAAGTTTTTAACACTTTCTCACCGATGGTAAAGTTGATCGGAGATGAAAATATAGGACCATCAAACACAAAGGTGTGAAATTCTCCATTTTCTCCACAAGGATCTATAGTGTCGGGTAAGTCATTGATGAAATTTTCATCTAACACTCTTCCCACAAAAGATTCGTCTAATAGTTTCGCGTTAACGCAAACAGTAATGGCTTTAAAACCTAAGGAGATAAATTCTTTTACTAATGATTTAGTATCTTTTTTCCACAATGGAAAAACACCTGTAATACCTACTTCTTGTAGTTTCTCTTCTCGGTACTTGCGTAAATCTTCTAAAAAGATATCGCCAAAAATTCCATGAGTAAAACCTGCTTCCACCAACTGTTTTGTGGCTGCTTTCATCGTGTTGTCATAACTAGACATAGAAACTTGTGCCGGAAAGTATATTTTTTGCAAAGGTATTTCTAAACGTTCTACTTGCGCATCTAATAATGCTTCTCGCAATCCGTGCATGGAAACGCGTTCAAAATCTTTATTTACGGTAGTGACTAGTTGCGTAACCGCGAATTCCTTCTGTCGTAAGACATGATATAAAGCCAAAGAAGAATCTTTTCCTGTACTCCAATTAAAGTATGCTTTTTTCATTAGGATAGAAAACTCTGAATTGCCAATTGATAACTTTGCATACCAAACCCTAAGATAACACCTTTTGCATTGGGCGAAATATACGACTGGTGTCGAAACGCTTCTCTGCCAAAAGTATTGGAAATATGGACTTCCACAACTGGCGTCGTAATGGCTTTGATAGCGTCGCCAATTCCGATAGAAGTATGTGTGTATGCGCCTGCGTTGAAAATGATACCATCATATGTAAAACCAACTTCTTGAATTTTGTTGATCAGTTCACCTTCTACATTCGATTGATAGTAGTGTAACTGTACGTTGGCAAATTGCGATTGGAGCGTTTTAAAATAATCTTCAAACGTGGCACTTCCGTAGATTTCGGGTTCGCGCTTTCCAAGCAAATTCAAGTTAGGACCATTAATAATGATGATATTCATAGAAATCGTTTTGGTAAAAATACGAAAATCAGCACATAAAAAAAGAAGCCGAAGCTTCCTTTTGTAAATTGTGTATGATTTGTTGTGCTATTTGAAAAAATATCCAATAGATAGCTGTAATACTCCATTATAAAAAGAAGGAGGATTTGACGAAGTATCTCTGTTATTGCGCATTGAATACTGATAACGTGCGCTAAAGTTTAATCCATTATCAAGTTTATAACTTGTCCCGATAGCAGCAGATAAATCAATATATTCAAATCTACTTCTGACGTCTAATTCTAAATCGTTACTTTCTTCAGTGGCATCAAGTAATATACCAATTTGAGGTCCCGCTTCTACACTCCAATGTTTGGTCACATAATATTTTGCAAGTATTGGAAGATTCAAATAGTTAAAGCGATATTTAGTAGTTTGTGTAAAAACTCCTCCATTAAAACTAATAGTTTGAATGCGTCTACCGCCTTGCTGTGAATACAACAATTCTGCTTGAAGTGAAAACCGTTTGGTCAGTGAAAGTTCCGACATGACGCCAAAATGAAATCCAAAATTTGGACTTACATCAAAACTAGGTGCACCTAAAACCCAAGCATTGTTGGTTCCTGCTTTTATCCCAAAAGAGAATTTCTTTTGAGTAGTTGTTTCTTCTTGAGCATTGGCAGTAAAAGCAACGCACAAGAATCCGATAATAATAGTAATTTTTTTCATGTAATACATCGTTTTAAAATAGTTGTTAATGTGTCAACGAATGTATCAAACACGCAATCGTAAGTGGTATGGTTTTTACTTTATTTAACAGAAAAAGGAGGCTTAGTTCCTCCTTTTTATAAATTGTGTATGGTTTGTTGTGTTTACTTTAAGAAATATCCAATCGAGACTTGCAATACACCATTGAAGTTTTCGTCTGTAACGCCTTCCACATCATTTATATTAGATACACCTGCATTGTAACGTGCACTAAAGTTTAATCCGCTATTCAATTTATAACTAACGCCAATACCAGCAGAGAAATCAATACTCTTTACAAAATCTTTAGCATCTACTTCCTGTCCTTCACCTTCTTGCTTGGCAGATAATAAAAAACCAATTTGTGGACCAGCTTCTACACTAAAGTTATCTGTAATATAATACTTTGCTAAAATCGGAAGATTCAAATAGTTGTTACGGGCTATTGCTTCTATTTCTGTAGTAGGTATTAATACCGAAACAAATGCTATATCTTGCTTTACACCTTGCTGTGAATATAGTAATTCTGGTTGTATGGAGAATTTATCCGAAAGTGAAAATTCAGACATCACACCTAAGTGTACACCAATACGCGGACTAATTCCGTCAGATGAATCTCCTGTAACCCAAGATGAGTTCAATCCACCTTTAAA
>CAZHSA010000455.1:0-2951 GCA_964535135.1 uncultured Kordia sp. | reverse complement strand
ACTTAATTTTCCAGGTAAACCTCCAATACTCATCACCGTTTTACGCTGTACCATTTCACGCGCTTTTTGTGCTGCATGACGTGCTTGCGCTGCTAAAACAACTTTTTGCACAATGGTTTTGGCATCATCTGGATGTTCTTCTAAGTAATCCGTAAGCATTTCAGATACTGCCTGACTTACAGAAGCAGATACTTCACGGTTTCCTAGTTTTGTTTTGGTTTGTCCTTCAAATTGAGGTTCGGCAACTTTTACCGATATAATTGCGGTGAGTCCTTCACGAAAATCATCACCTGAAATATCAAACTTTAATTTGTCTAACATTCCTGATCCTTCCGCATATTTTTTCAGCGTATGCGTTAATCCTCTTCTAAATCCTGATAAGTGCGTTCCACCTTCATGCGTATTAATGTTGTTTACATACGAATGTAAGTTTTCAGAATACGACGTATTATATGTCATCGCTACTTCTACAGGAATTCCATTTTTTTCACCTTCAAAGGCAACAACGTCTGCAATAATTTGCTCACGGTTTCCGTCTAAGTATTTGATAAATTCTTTCAAACCTTCATCAGAATGAAAAACTTCGCCCACATACTCACCTTTTTCATCTTTGTTACGCTTATCCGTCAAGGTAATTGTGATTCCTTTGTTCAAATACGACAATTCACGCATACGATTGGCAAGCGTTTCATAGTTGTACTCTAAGGTTTGTGTAAAAATAGAAGCATCTGGTCTAAACGTTACCACAGTTCCGTTTTTATCAGAATCACCAACAGCTTTTACAGGATACATTGGTTTTCCACGTTCGTACTCTTGCTCCCACACTTTTCCTTCTCTAAAAACAGTTGCTTTTAAGTGATCGGAAAGTGCGTTTACACAACTTACACCAACTCCGTGCAATCCTCCTGAAACTTTATAAGAATCTTTATCGAATTTTCCTCCTGCTCCAATTTTCGTCATGACAACTTCTAGTGCAGAAACGCCTTCTTTTTGGTGAATTCCTACTGGAATACCACGGCCATTATCTTCGGTAGTGATAGAATTATCTTCATTGATGGTAACGCTAATCATATCACAATGACCGGCTAACGCTTCATCAATAGAGTTATCAACTACTTCGTATACAAGGTGGTGTAAACCTCGTACGCCGACATCTCCAATGTACATGGATGGACGCATACGTACATGCTCCATTCCTTCTAGTGCCTGAATACTATCGGCTGAATATTGTTTTTTTGCTTCTTCGCTCATAAATATTCTCCTTAATTTTTATATTTTTAAACAGTGATACTGTGTTGTATTATTTTCGCTTGTAAATAACAAATATAAGATTTCAAAAATTCATTTTCGCACACTTTTAAGCAGCTTTTAAAATAGTTATTAACATTTATCGTTTTTATCTAAAATTCCTTAAAACGCTTTAAAATAGCCTTACACGGATTTTCGTGTTGTTTTTTTATCTAAGTCTGATTGCTTTTTTACAGAACCGCTTAAAAGCCGTCTATTGCCTTTTCATTTTGTACGAAAAACAACGCGAAACCGCTTTTTTCTGCTTGAAAGTCACGTTTACTAGCACTATTTTAGTAGCTTTACGCATAATTAAACTATTCTACTAAATATTAATCAATGAAAACAAAACTACTCTTACTTGCATTCTTTTTTAGCGTTGCAGGATTTTCACAAACTATTGCATCCTATAATACAGATCCAAATAGTAATTTTTTAATTATCAATCATGGTACACCTATTGATCAAACACCAACAGGTGCTAATGTGATTTGGGACTTTTCTGGATCAACTCCCGCAGGAAACAATATTGACACCTACGCTGTACCAACTGCAACAGAATTAACTACATATCCAGGTACTACGGATGTACAAACGATTACTACACAAGGAATGACTCCTGTTACGAGTACTTTCTTTTTAAGAGAAGATGGTACAGGAAATTATATTACAGGAGCAGCACAAGGAGATATTGTCTTAAATTATAATACTACGAATGCCTTTGTAGGTTTGTTTCCTTTAAATTTTGGCGATACTAATTCTGGTACAGCCGCAGGAACATTCTCTTTTATGGGAACTAGCGGAACTTTTACAGGAACGTTTACCGCTACCGTGGACGCGTATGGAACATTAACTATGAATGATGTGCTTTGTTGCGGATATACGGGAAATGTAACACGTTTACGCATAGACCAAACATTGAGTTTTAGCATTCCTCCTATTTTTAATAATATCGGAACCCTAACGCAAACTACGTATTACTATTATGATAATACCGCAGATAATATTGCTTACAGATATACCAATGCTGTGCTTGTTTCAGGATTTTTAGGAATCAATGAAACTACAGAAACACACGAGCGTAATACCGCCATAACTTTGTCTACAGATACAGTTGATGCATCACAGTTTCAGCTATATCCAAATCCTGCAAAAGATTTTATTACGATTGATGCAACAACGAATCAGGTAATTAAAACAGTTTCAATTGTAGATGTACAAGGAAGAAATGTGTTTACTGCCAACGGAAATACTTCTAGAATTTCTGTAGCAAACTTACAAAAAGGAATGTATTTTGTTACCCTTGAAACAGAAACAGGAGCGATTTCCACAAAGAAATTTATCAAACAATAAGAAACAAGATCACTTCGCTTTTAGAGCCAAGAATCAAGATTTCTCTCTTTATAATGAACGCTCAAAGTCTTACACATTAAGATTTTGAGCGTTTTTTGATTTTAAGGATAACGTTTATCAATTAAAAACGCCATACAAATTCATGTATGACGCCCTTAGAAACTATAATTGAGAAATTGTGTGTGCTATTTATGATATTTTTTCCTTGTCCGATTCTGAGTATGCTTCTTCATGCACATTTGCTACTGCTCTACCAGATGGATCGTTCATGTTTTTGAAAGATTCATCCCATTCCAAAGCGGTTACCGAAC
>CAZHSA010000454.1:0-2960 GCA_964535135.1 uncultured Kordia sp. | reverse complement strand
CTTCCAACCCTGGATATGCGCCTGGAGTATCAATTAATGTTACTACAGGAATTCCGAATTTTTCTGCAGATTTCATTAAGCGCAATGCTTTTCTGTATCCTTCAGGATTTGCCATTCCGAAGTTACGGTATTGACGCGTTTTGGTGTTGAATCCTTTTTGTTGACCAATAAACATATAGGATTGATCTCCAATTTTTCCCAAACCACCAATCATGGCTTTGTCATCGCGTACGTTACGATCGCCGTGCAATTCAAGGAAAGAATCGCCACACAACGCTTTGATGTAATCTAAAGTATACGGCCTGTTGGGATGACGTGATAATTGCACACGTTGCCATGCCGTTAGGTTTTTGTATATATCTTTTTTGGTTGCTGCTAATTTCTTCTCGATCTGTTGGCAAGTTTCCGTAACATCAATATCACTTTCATGACCGATTGCCACACATTTCGTTAGCTGATCTTCTAGTTCTTTTATAGGCAGCTCAAAATCTAAATATTCCATGCTTTTGAGGGTATGTTTAGTTGTTTCAGTTTACAAATATAAAATTTTAATTTAGGAAATATCTATGCCGCTTGCGGATTTCTTTTTTCGACGATTTTTTAAGATTCCATTTGCCAAAACAGTTCCGAGTACTAATAGGCTTCCGTAGTAAAATCCTGGGCTCATTTTTTCGTCAGTTGGGAATAGAATTAATGCCAGAATGATTCCGTAAACAATCTCTAAATTATAGGTTAATACTACAGTATACGGGCTTATAAACCGCATGATGTATGTAGAAGCAATAAATGCATACGCTGTACATACAGACGCTAGTATAAAAATATAGATCCAATCTGCTTTTTCTAGGATAAAGAAATTTTCTTTCATGAAACCATCTACAGCAAACGCCAAATAGATAGAAATAAAGGCAACTCCACAGATAAATTCGTAAAATGAAATGGTGGCTGCGTTGTGACTTTCTACAAATTTACCATTCAACACAGAGAATAACGCTGATAAAAAAGCAGAAGCAACACCTAACAATATGCCGTTAATGTATTTGAACTCCGTATTTAGTATGATGGAAACACCAATAATGACAATAATGCCAAAGATAATTTCGTACCATACAATTTTTCGCTTGTAAACTATAGGCTCAATGAACGAAGCAAAGAATGCGCCTGTGGAAAACATGACCAGTGTAATGGAAATGTTAGAAACATCTATCGCACCAAAAAAAGTAATCCAATGCAACGCTACAATACTTCCCGCTAAGGCAAATTTTAAAAAGGTCTTTCTTGATATTTTGAGGCGAATTTTTGAAATTTTGATAAATGCCAGCATCAAAACGCCCGCAATTAACATTCGAAACCACACGAGCGGAATAGCTTTGATCGTTATTAGTTTTCCCAAAATTGCTGTAAAACCTGCAATAAACACTAATACGTGTAAATGAAGGTAATTTTTGAGTTTATCGCCTAGCATTGTACAATAGATATATGGCAAGTACTCCAAAAACAACATTTGGAACCCAAACCGCTAACATTGGCGAAAATCCTGATTTTTCTGCCATTGTGCCAAATATTTTATCAAAAAAGATATAGATAAAGGCAATCGCGATTCCGAAAGCGAGGTTTACTCCCATTCCTCCTCTACGTTTCATAGAAGACACTGCAACCGCAATAATGGTCAGGATAAAAGCGGTTATTGGCAAACTCCAACGTTTGTATTTTACCAATAAATGTTTGCTTACATTCGGCGAACCTGATTTTCGTTCTTTTTCAATGAATTCGTCCAACTCTTGATAGTTGAGCGTTTCTGCCATGTAGGTAACTGGTGTTAAATCTTCTACTTCAAACGGAAAAATAGTGTCTAGTGTTCGTTCACTAATCAAGCTATCATTCATGGCGCCGATGATTCGTTTTTTGTAACCACGTAAGGTATAGGTACTGTCTTTTTCGTTGTATTTGAGTGTACGCGACTGAATTTTATAGACCAGTTTGTTGTCTTCAAAATGCTCTAAAGTAAAGTTGTCTCCTCGCTTACTTTTGAAGTTAAAGTTTTTTAGATAGACAAAATCATTATTTGTCACTTGCTTATAGATTTCACTATTGTCACGTACTTGTTTTCGTCCTTTTTTAATGTATTCGAATCGGAATTCATTGAAGCCTTTACTAGCATTTGGCACTACGTACATTCCCATAACAAAAGCGAATATGGCAACTATAGATGCTGCCACCAAAAACGGACGTAAGAAACGTAAATATGAAACTCCTGAACTTAAGATTGCAATAATTTCGGTATCGTTTGCCATTTTGGACGTAAACCAAATCACTGAAAGGAATAGAAATATAGGAAATAACAGATTGGCAAAGTACAGGACAAAGTTTACATAATACACTACAATTTCATCCGCTGGCGCTTCCGAAGCAAGCATTTTGTCAATGTTTTCGGAAATATCAACCATGATTCCAATAGGAATGAACAGCAACAACATTACAGAGAATGTGAGCAGGTATTTTTTAATAATGTACCAATCTAATATTTTCATCTGTTCATTTTATTTTTTGATGCTGTCAGATGGAATTCGACAACAACCATATATTTTCTACTAACTAGCTTTATGCTCATTTCATTTGCTGTTAGAGGCGTTTGTCCATTTGTTTGACCATCTTGTTTTTCCACTCGTAAAAATCTCCTGCTAATATATGTTTTCTTGCTTCTCTAACCAACCAAAGGTAGAAACCTAAGTTATGAATGGTGGCAATTTGTTTTCCAAGCAATTCATTTACAGTAAATAAGTGGCGCACATAGGCTTTTGAATATTCTAAGTCTACGTAGGTAATGCCCATTTCATCAATTGGAGAGAAATCGTCTGCCCATTTTTTATTTTTGATGTTAATTGTCCCATGTGCCGTGAATAACATTCCGTTTCTGGCGTTACGAGTTGGCATCACACAATCGAACATATCGACACCTA
>CAZHSA010000453.1:0-2960 GCA_964535135.1 uncultured Kordia sp. | reverse complement strand
AATAAATTTAAACAGCAACGAGAAACAAACAACTCATAACAGGAGCAAAGCGACCAACCCACAACAATCGAAGTAGAAATGTAAAATCTAAAACTCAACATCTAAAACGAAAATATTTTTTTGTTTAAAATTCAACGCTTTACAGATAATTCTTCAAAACCATTCATCAAATCAACCAACTTTTGACGCTCTTCATAACCAGGATATTTTGCTCTAATATAGCTTTCAGGTGAATAACTTTGATAGGTTATATAATTTTTCCCTTGACAAATTTGTAGAAAATAGTTCGCGCCATCACTGACATGCATTGACTCTTGCGTTCCTTCTTCTTTTCCTTTTCGGCTGGTGATGTTTAACTTAGACGTATCAATATTTATCTTATGAGTGCGAATACATGCTTGTAAATACGCCCAATAGTATTTGTATCTCTTTTTCTTGATTCTTTTGCGCTTTATTTTTGTCTTTAATTCGGGTGAATTTGGTTGATACACTAAAAACCGCAACACTTTTCCATCATTCTGATATACTATAAACTCTGAGTTCTGGCCTTTTGTCCAATAGGAAGAATAGCCAATTTTTACAATAAGTGCGTCGGCATCTTTTAATTTTAGAAAATCTACATGAAAATTTACATCGGTATCTGTATGTTGCCAAGCAATTGGCGGAATTTCAAAATTTTGTGCATGCATTTCCCCCAAAACGAATAGGAGAATGATGCTTACAATACTGTTTTTCATTGCTATAGATTTCATCAAACATACCAAAAGTTACTTTGTCTGTAAAGTTGTAGTGAGTGAACTTGTCTTTTTAATTAGTGTAGTGTGCTAAAAAGTCTTGTATTTTAATTGTAATTTGCTGCTGCTATTTCGAACCAATCATTCAACAATTACTTTTAAAATGAAAAATCGACTCAAACTCTATAGTATATTTCTCAGTGTGCTGTTTATTTCTTGTGGACAGAAAGAAGAAACGAAATCAACAAAATATAGCTTAAAAGAAGGTTCTTGGCGCATGGCATTGACGGTTCAAGATGCAAAAGAATTACCGTTCATTTTCACAACTACGAAAAAAGGAATCGAAATTCACAATGCAGAAGAACGCATCCCGATTACAGATATTACGATCAAAGATGATTCGATCACGATAAAAATGGACGTGTATGAAGGTGTGTTGAAAGGGAAGTTTACGGATGAAAATACGATTACAGGCGAATTCGCGAAAGTTTCTTTAGACAGATTTGTTCCGTTTACGGCAACTTATGGAGAAACAAAACGTTTTCCGAACGAAAAAGAGGAAGCAAACACAAATATTACTGGAAACTGGGAAACTGTTTTTAGTCCCAACGTGGAAGCAGATCGCTACATTGCCAAAGGAATCTTTCAACAAGAAGGAAACATAGTTACAGGAACATTTAGAACAACGACAGGCGATTATCGTTATTTGGAAGGAACATTAAATGGCGATCAACTACAACTGTCTACGTTTGATGGCGCACATGCGTTTTTATTCACAGCTACGGTGACCGATAGTACAATGACTGGCGAGTTTCAATCTGGAAATCACTGGAAAGAACCGTTTACGGCAAAGCGAAATGAAAACTACGAATTGCCTGATGCGAAAAGTCTAACATACATTAAAGAAGGCTATGACGAATTCAACTTTTCTTTTCCTGATGTTGATGGCAATATGATTTCTGTAAGTGATGAAAATTTAAAGGATAAAGTCCGCATTGTACAAATTATGGGCACTTGGTGTCCAAACTGTTTGGATGAATCGACCTACTATTCCAACTATGCAAAAAACAATCCTGATGTGAAATTTATTGCGGTAGCTTTTGAATATGCAAAAACGAAAGAAAAAGCATTCAACAACATCAAACGATTGCAACAACGATTACACATTCCATATCCAATTGTTTTGGCACAATTTGGCACTTCCGACAAGAAAAAAGCACAAGAAAAATTACCAATGTTGAATCATGTGTTGTCATATCCGACGACAATTTTTATAGACAAGAAAGGAAATGTCCGACGTATTCATACAGGTTTTAATGGGCCTGCTACAGGCGATAAATATTTTGACTTCGTCAACGACTTTGAAAATTTTGTTTCTGAGTTAAAAAACGAATAAACACTACGGTTTAAATGCTTGATTAGTAAGGTATAAACGTAAAATTGCTTTACAAGTAAAAAGCCAACAATTTATTAACATAAAAATTGGGAAGTAGTTGTAAAAACAACAGTATTTTTAGGAAGTAGAAAATTTAACCAACCAAAAAATACTCTAAATGAAAAAACGATTACTCTGGCTATTTTTAGCCGTAAGCATTACTGCGTATGCGCAAGTTCCATCGTATTACAATGATGTCAACTTATCTCAAACAGGAAATGACCTTAAAGACGAACTTGCGGTCAAAATCATTTCCACACACACCACTTTTTTATCGTACACGCCTGGTGTTTGGAACGCACTGCAACAAGCAGACTTAAATCCAAGCAACAGCAATGAAGTACTTTTAATTTATGGTCACAATGACAACGACGGAAATGTAAAAACCGACAGATCGCGTGGAAAATTTGACAATGGCGGAAGCGTTGGCGATTGGAATAGAGAACATGTATTTGCAAAATCGTTGGCAAATCCTGATTTAGGAACTTCAGGTGCTGGTGCCGATGCGCACAATTTACGTCCGTGTGACTTTCAACAAAATTCCACACGAAACAACCGTAAATTCGGAACAGGAAGCGGCGCGGCAGGATTTATCAACTCCAATGGCGATTGGTATCCTGGCGACGAATGGAAAGGTGATGTAGCCCGAATGATTATGTACATGTATGTGCGTTATGGCGATCGTTGTTTGCCAGTAAATGTAGGTACAGGAAGTTCGGTAAGTATTGACACGAACATGATTACGCTCTTTTTACAATGGAATGTAGAAGATCCAGTATCTGCGTTTGAAG
>CAZHSA010000452.1:0-2962 GCA_964535135.1 uncultured Kordia sp. | reverse complement strand
TTCGTTATCGGTTGGTCGCTGCGCTCCGTTGTGGGTTGTGAGTTGGTTTCAATTTGAAATTCAACATTTATAATTTAACATGCTAACTTTGTTGTTTGTTGTTAACTTTATTTTCGTTTCAAAACATAAACTGTTAAACTTATAAAACCCTACACTTTTTTATAAAGCACTTGATTTTTGTTTTAAATTGTTCATCGAAACTTCTCAATACTCACGACTCAATACTCACAACTCACAACTAATTTCACACCAAACCTTAAGCATTTCGAGTGCTTTTTTGTTAAATACGGTTTTCCCGTTTTGAATTGGGCAACAAATAGTTGATTTTTGTCTTTTAAACCAATCCAAAAAATATATGTTTCGATTTTCTAATCTTGTTCTTGCAGTCTTTTGTCTTTGCTTTATGATGATGAATGCTCAGGAAAAACCTTCATTATCGTATTACCTACCAAGTGATGTTACTTATAATAAAAACATTCCAACGCCTGAAAGTGTGATTGGTCACGAAGTAGGAAAATGGCATGTAACGCATGATAAGTTGGTTATGTATATGAAAACATTAGCGGCTAGTTCAGATAGAATTACGCTAGAAGATCGTGGAAAAACTTTTGAAGATCGTCCCATTTTGCTATTGACTGTAACATCTCCAGCAAATCATCAAAATATTGAAAATATTCGCAAAGAGCATGTTTCTCTCACAGAAGCGAACGGACAAGGCACAAATGTTGCCAATATGCCAATTGTGGTGTATCAAGGGTTTTCCATCCATGGAAATGAAGCTAGTGGAAGTAATGCTGCGTTGGTACTTGCTTATTATTTGGCTGCTGCCGAAGGAACTCAGATTGATACTTTGTTGAAAAATACGGTAATTCTTTTAGATCCATCGTTTAATCCTGATGGTTTACAGCGCTTTGCCAGTTGGGTAAACATGCACAAAAGCGAACATTTAATTACCGATCCGCAAGATAGAGAGTTTGACGAATCTTGGCCGCGTGGACGTACGAATCACTATTGGTTTGATATGAACCGTGATTGGTTGCCAGTACAATTGCCAGAATCGAGAGCGCGTATTGAAACCTTTCACAACTGGATGCCAAACATTCTGACAGATCACCACGAAATGGGCTCAAATTCTACCTTTTTCTTTCAACCTGGCATTCCGTCGCGTACGCATCCGTTAACGCCACAGATGAATCAAGATTTAACGAAAGAAATTGCAACCTATCACGCAAAAGCCTTTGATAAAATTGGTTCTTTATATTATACCGAAGAGAGTTTTGATGATTTCTATTATGGAAAAGGTTCTACATTTCCAGATATCAATGGAAGTATCGGAATTTTATTTGAGCAAGGAAGTGCCCGCGGACACATTCAGGAGAGTGAAAATGGTGTAATCACCTTTCCGTTTGCCATTCGAAATCAATTCACAGCGGCATTGTCTACCTTAGAAGCTGCCAAAAATATGCGCACGACTATTCTACAATACCAGCAACAATTTTATGAAAATGCAAGAAAAGAAGCGGCCAATACTACAGCGAAAGCCTATGTGTTTGGTGATAGAAAAGATGCTGCGAAAGCGTATCATTTAGCGGAACTATTGAAACGCCATAAAATTACCGTACATGAAGTGAAAAATGATTTTACGACTGATGGAAAAATGTATAAAAAAGGTGCAAGTTATATTGTCCCAAAAAAACAACGCCAAAGCAGATTGATTGAAGCTATTTTTGAGAAGCGCACACAGTTTCAAGACAGTTTGTTTTACGATATTTCGGCGTGGACCTTTCCATTAGCGTTCAATGTATCGTATTCAAATTTGACATCACTTAGCAATGCAGGCAACGAAATTAACGATTTAAAAGCGCCGACAGGAACTGTACAAGGCACTGGAAATTATGCCTTTTTGTTTGAATGGAATGCATATTATGCGCCAAAAGCCTTAGCAAAAATTAGAGCGAAAGGATTGCGCGCCAAAGTGGCGATGAAACCGTTTACCTTAGAAGGTGTTACGTATGATTATGGAACGATTATGATTCCTGTGCAGAATCAAGCATTGAATTTGCAGGAAATGCGCACTTTTTTAAGAACCATCGCTGCGGAAAGTCACTTGAACATTACGACAGTTTCTTCTGGCTTGACCGAAGGTATTGATTTGGGAAGTAATAATTTTGAAGCGATCATTCAACCCAAAATTGCGATGCTTATTGGCGATAATGTCAATTCGTATGATGCAGGTGAGATTTGGCATTTGTTCGATCAACGTTATGAGATTCCACTATCGAAATTGGATACGCGCAATTTTAACCGAATGAATTTGTCAAAATACACACATATTATTTTGCCGAATGTATATTCGCTACGAAAAGACATCACCAACAAACTGAAAGATTGGGTAAAGAATGGCGGAACGCTGATTGCCTACAGAAACGCTGTTCGTTATGTTAGCAACAACAACTTTATTAAACTAGATATTAAGAAAACGGGCATTGATGCTAAAAATGTTTCCTTTGAGCAACGTAGAGATCATAACGGCGCACAGGTGATTGGTGGTGCTATTTTTAATACCAAGATAGATCGTTCACATCCAATTAATTTTGGGTATTTGAATGATGAATTGCCTATGTTTCGTAATACGACCATTTTTGTAAATCCGCACGAAAAAAGTTATAACAATCCAATTCAGTACACAGACAAACCTTTGTTAAGCGGTTATGTATCGGAAGAAAATTTAGAGCATTTGAAAAATAGTGTTCCTTTTCAAACTTCCAGAATGGGCCGCGGACGCGTGATTGCATTTACCGATAATACAAATTTTAGAGCTTTTTGGTACGGAACGAATAAGTTGTTGATGAATGCGATTTTCTTTTCTGGGATGATGTAGTCTTTGGCACCACTCAGACTATTTAGATACGCGTTCGCTTTTAAACTTGCTTTACTTTTGGATAAGAACTGACTTGTTGAT
>CAZHSA010000451.1:0-2987 GCA_964535135.1 uncultured Kordia sp. | reverse complement strand
TTATAGCTTTTTATAGCTTCTTGCAACATGCAAAAAGTGTGTGTTTATGTAATTAAAAAAAGAGGCACTAAGCCTCTTTTATTTTATTTTCTTAATCCTAATTCTTTTACGATTGCACGATATCTTGTGATATCTGTTTTCTTTAGGTAGTCAAGTAAACTTCTTCTTTTACCTACTAACTTTACAAGAGAACGCTCTGTGTTAAAATCTTTACGATTTTTCTTTAAGTGCTCCGTTAAGTGATTAATTCTGTGCGTAAATAACGCAATTTGACCTTCTGAAGAACCTGTGTCTGTTGCAGATTTTCCGTGTTTTGCGAAGATCTCTTCTTTAACTTCTTTAGTTAAGTACATGCCAATATTGTTTTAATAATTTTTATGTATTGATACGGTTATCATATCAAGCGGCAAATATACTACTATTTTTTAGAATCCAAATTATTATTACAAGAGAAAAAACGAAGAATGTGCAACTGCTAAAAATTAGACACACTCGATTATTTTTTAACTCATCATTAAACCTTTTTTTGCGTCGTCGGTCTTAGGTACATAAAATGTTAAAAAACGTTAATTGCGCAATACGTAACTACAATTGGTTGGTACCAAACTGATTAGATTACAGGTGAATTCCATCTGACAACATTTAAAACTTTAAAAAACAAAGAAAAGATGAAAACCACATTTAAGAAGCAACGAGGAATTTTATTGGCATTAATGAGTCTCTTTTTAATAGTAGCGTGTCAAGACGATAACGAAACTATAACGATAGAAGAAGAGGTAGTCTTAAGCGATGAGCTTGCCAAAAGCAGCGCCGAAATTGATTTGATTTCCGATGACATCGGACTAATTGTTGACGATGCCGCACAAGAATTTGAATCAGCAGTATCATTTTTACCAGCATGTGTTACCATTTCTACACAAGTAAGCGGCGGTTTTAGTCAGCTTACGCTAGATTTTGGTGATGGCTGCGAATTGCCAAACGGTAATTTTGTTAGCGGAATCATTATGATGAGCCAAGAAATAGAAGCGGAACTAACGAGCAGAATTATTCAAGTGAGCTTTAACAACTTTACCCGAAACGGCGTATTGATTGTAGGTACACGTAGCGTTACACGTGTGTTGAGCAATGATGCAGGAAATCCACAATCGACTGCCGAAGTAGATATGCAAGTCACTTGGCCAAATGGCGCTACGTATACACGTCAAGGAACCAGAACACGCGAATGGATTGAAGGTGTAAACACGGGCACTTGGACAGACAATGTATTTTCTATTACTGGAAGTGGTACTACTACTGGCGTATTAGGAAATACACATTCGGCAACCATTACCACAGCCTTACGAAGAGAAGCAACCTGTGCTTTTATTGTAAGCGGTGTGGTAGAATTATCTCGTAACGACAACACAGGAATCTTAGCCTACGGAGATGGAAGTTGCGATGGAGGAGCTACCTGGACAGGTCCGAATGGACAAACTATAGATATCTTCTTAGATTAATTGATAGCATAGTTTTAGAAAAAGAGAAAGGCTTCCAATGTTGGAAGCCTTTGTTGTAATTATATTTCTTAACAAAATTACGCGCGTATTGGCTGATTCTGAATCAAGTCAATATACAAGTTGATTTTGTTTTTGAGTTCTTTTCTGTGTGAGATAAAATCTAGGAAACCGTGTTCCAATAAAAATTCTGATGTTTGGAAACCTTCGGGTAAATCTTTTCCTGTAGTATCGCGAACAACTCTTGGTCCTGCGAAACCGATCAATGCGCCTGGCTCCGCAATGTTGATGTCTCCAAGCATTGCAAAAGAAGCAGTTGTTCCACCTGTAGTTGGATCAGTACATAGAGAAATGTACGGAATGCCAGCATCGGCTAATTGTGCGAGTTTTGCAGATGTTTTTGCCAATTGCATTAACGACAATGCAGCTTCCATCATACGCGCACCACCAGATTTTGAGATAATCATGAATGGAACATTGTTTTTTAACGAATAGTCTGCAGCACGTGCAATTTTTTCACCAACAACACTTCCCATTGAACCTCCAATAAATTTGAAGTCCATACATGCAATGACCAAGTCTTTTCCTTTCGATTTTCCAACGGCTGTACGAACAGCGTCTTTTAATCCAGTTTTTTCTTTAGCAGCTTTTAGTCTGTCAACATATTTTTTATTGTCTTCAAACTTTAGGGGATCTTTTGATGTTAAGTTTTTATCGAGTTCTTTGAATTTTCCTTCGTCGAAAAGTATTTCAAAATATTCTTTGCTTCCAACGCGAACATGGTATCCGTCTTCAGGACTTACGTAGAAGTTTTTTGCCAATTCTTCCGAATCAACAATTTTTCCTGTTGGCGATTTATACCAAAGTCCTTTGGGCGTATCTCTTTTCTCTTCTGTAGAGGTTTGGATACCTTTTTCTTTTCTTTTAAACCAAGCCATAATGATTTATGAATTACGATTTACAATGTTAGACAGTTTGTTACCGTCTGTATCGTACGATCAAATTAGTTAGTTTTCTTTTTAGTTAGTGGACAAAATTACTGTTTTTATTAGTGAAACTCAAAATTTGATTTGGCTATCTATCGAATCGTATTGTTTTAAGCCTAAAAAAACCTCGTTAACTCATTGTTTTTTCTGTGTTAACGAGGTTGATATTTGTTTTTCCACTTCCGTGGGAATTGTTTCTTTTGTTAGATTTACGATTTCTTGGGAAGTTCGGTATTCTTACATAGGCTAAGAATGCCTTACTTTTAATAAAATTATAGGATTCTATCCAATAGTTTACCATGGAAAGCTCCTCAAAAGGGCTAAAAATTATCTTGTTTTTATGAAATTAGGGACTTGTGCAACGGTTACCATTGTTGGCGGTAGTTTTTTATTCGTTCATTTTTATTTTGTTTTCAGTATATTTCAAAGATTCAATGTCCGAAATATTAAATCCCTGTTCAGAAATATAGTCCACATTTTCTTTCATTGAAACTTGAATTTCTTTTTT
>CAZHSA010000450.1:0-2989 GCA_964535135.1 uncultured Kordia sp. | reverse complement strand
CAAAAATTTTTAACGAAAAATCCCCGCTATACTGCGGAAAAGAAGAGTTTCAAACTAAACTTTTCACTTCAAATTCACATTAGTGTAAGTTCCTTAGCACTATTAAAAAATAAAAAAAGTCATAAAAAAAACCTCGCGATTTGCGAGGTTTTTTGTTTTAATAAGGTGGAAGGATTATTGTCCCAACTCAGCTAATTTAGCTTTTACCTTTTTAAATTTTTCATCTTCTCCTAAGAAAGAGTACAATCCTTTTAATTGCTTTAAGATTCCAACATCGTTAGGAACACTTGTAATGATTCCTTCTAATATTGATAATGACTCTTTGTATAATCCAATTTGTTGCTCTTGATACGCTTCAAATTTCTTGTTATCCGCAGTAGAATTCCCTAATTCATTCATCTTATCAACTACGTCAGAAGCTTCATCTAAGTACGTTTTAGATAAGTTTACAGCAGCATTTACATATCCTGGATCTAATTCCAATACTTTTCTGTAAGCAGCTCTCGCTTCTTCTACATCACCATTTTCACCACTAATTACTCCAATATTGTAATACGAGTCTACATCGTTTGGATTTTTAGTAATAATCTCTTGCATGATTTCTTTAAACTTTGCTGTATCTCCCATTTTGTAATACAAGTTTCCTTTAGTCAACAACAAAGATGGATCGTCAGGACTGATAGCAATTGCTTCTTCTACAGCTGCTAACGCTTTGTCATTATCACCTACATGGTTTGTGTAAATCCAAGAAATATTTTTTGCAATTTCAGGTAATCTTGATTTAGTTTTTTCCTGTGTTGGAGTTTTGTGTGTTTTCGCTTTTACAGAAATATCTCTAAAGTTTTTATCCGTAAAAGGTTCCTTCTCTCCTGTTGCTACATTTACAGCATAATACTTGGTTTTTACACCTGTGTATTCCATATTCTTCAAGTCTTCATAATACTTTAAAGCAGTATCATAATCCTTTCCAGAAATTGAGTTGGACGCAGCAAAGTATAGCAAGTCTTTGTTTTCTGGCTGTAAGATGTAAGCCGTGTGTAAAAGACTAGATGCATTTGCATTATCTTTTGCATTTTGAGCGGCAATGGCTTTATCAACCAATTTACCAACCATTGTTTGTAAGTTTGGTTTCGCTTCTTTAGTATACTCAAAACTTTTTTGCTCTTTTTCAAAAGCTAATAATTTGTTGTATGCTTCTCCCGCCTTTTTTAAGGAAGCATCCGCATCCATTCCTTTATCTGCTAATTTTTGATACGTTTTCCCTGTAAGGAAATAATATTTGGCTTTGTATTTAGCATCAGCGCTTTCAATAGTTCCAGAAAGTCCATTAAGAATCGTTTTTGCTTCTGCAGGATTTTCTTTTTTTAATGCTTTCTCAGCGGCTTTTAATTCTTTCTTTTGCGCAAAAGAAAAGGCTGTCATCAACAGTGCTGAAAAAATTAAAATTGTTTTCTTCATTTTGTGAATGTTTAAAATAATTGAGGTTTTTTATTGTTATTATTCTTGTGATTCTTGATCACTATCATTATTCATATCAACTGCCGTGCCATTTTCTGGAGTCTCCGGAGTTTCTGAAGCTTCAGTGTTTTCTATATCGTCCTCATCTTCTTGCTCGTTACGAACTTTAGCTACTGCAGCAATAGAATCTTTCCCTTTAATGTTGATAAGCTTTACTCCTTGTGTCGCTCGTCCCATCACACGCAAATCAGATACTGCCATACGAATCGCAATTCCAGATTTGTTGATAATCATCAATCCGTCTTCATCAGTTACGTTTTTAATCGCCACTAATTCACCTGTTTTTTCGGTAACAGAAATGGTCTTCACTCCTTTTCCACCACGGTTGGTAATTCGGTAATCTTCCAAACTAGATCGTTTTCCATATCCGTTTTCAGAAACTACTAAGATATTACTTTCCATATCATTAACGGCCACCATTCCTACTACTTCGTCATTTTCATCTGCAAGGCTGATTCCACGAACTCCGGAAGCATTTCTTCCCATCGGGCGTGTTTTCTCTTCTTCAAATCGAATGGCTTTACCAGATTTTACGGCTAACATTACTTGACTGTTTCCAGTAGTTAATTTCGCTTCTAGTAATTCATCACCTTCTTTAATGGTAATGGCATTGATTCCATTGGTACGTGGACGTGAATATTGCTCTAAAGGTGTTTTCTTAACTTGTCCCTTTTTCGTAGCCATAATCACATAATGATTATTGATATATTCTTCGTCTTTCAAGTTTTGCGTACAAATAAATGCTTTTACTTTATCATCTTTTTCAATGTTGATTAAGTTTTGTATCGCTCTACCTTTTGATGTTTTACTTCCTTCTGGAATTTCATACACACGCATCCAGAAGCATTTTCCTCTTTGTGTGAAGAATAACATGTATTGGTGATTCGTTCCAACGAATAAATGCTCTAAGAAATCTTCATTTCGTGTCGCACTTCCTTTTTGTCCAACGCCACCTCTATTTTGTTTTTTGTATTCTGTTAACGAAGTACGTTTGATATATCCTGCATGCGAAATCGTAATTACTACTTTTTCATCTGGGATTAAATCTTCAATACTTACATCACCACCAGCATACTCGATCATCGAGCGTCTTTCGTCACCATATTTGTCTTTGATGACTGCCAATTCTTCTTTGATGATATTCATTCTTCTTGGCTTATTGGCCAAAATATCACGGTAATCTTCAATACTTTTCATGATGTCGTCATACTCTGCACGCAATTTGTCTTGCTCCAGACCTGTTAACTGACGTAATCGCATTTCAACAATCGCTTTCGCTTGAATCTCTGTCAATTCAAAACGCTTGATTAAGTTGTTACGCGCATCTTCTGCATTTTGCGAACCTCTAATGATGGCAATTACCTCATCAATATTGTCAGAAGCGATGATTAATCCTTCTAAAATATGTGCGCGTTCTTCTGCTTTCTTAAGTTCGTATTGTGTTCTTCGCGTTACTACTTCATGTCTGTGC
>CAZHSA010000449.1:0-2993 GCA_964535135.1 uncultured Kordia sp. | reverse complement strand
ATATTTTCTTCAAAACGATCTTCTTCATCGTCTTTATTGTGAATCTCAGACAAACGCTCCAAACTGATTTTAGCATCCTGTCCCGATTGAATGAACGTAATAAAGTTGTTGATTGGTAAGTTTAACTGTCCAATGATATACTGAACCGAAAGCATCATACCCAAAGTAAATAGCGGATCGTCAATTACAGAAGTTGCCGCGATATAGGTAATAATGATATTTTTTAATTCGTTGATAAATCGTCCACCTGTATTTTGTGTCTGCGAAAGCGCCAATCCTTTAATGGAAATCTTAAAGAGTCGTACTTGAATCGCTTCCCATTCCCAACGTCTTCTACGTTCAGAACCGTTCAATTTAATTTCCTGCATTCCCGAAATTAACTGATACAAACTACTTTGGTTATCGGATGATTGATCGAATCGTTTGTAATCGAGCTCGGCTCTTTTCTTCATGAACAATAATGTCCAACCGATATATAAGGCAGATCCTACAAAGAACACAATGAATATTTGCATGTTATAATACGCCAATACACCACCAAAAATAAACATATTAAACGCAGAAAATAGTGTGTTTAATGTTGTTGATGATAAGAAACTTTGAATTCGGTTGTGATCGTAAATACGTTGTATAATATCTCCCGTGTTTTTGGAATCGAAAAAGGCAATGGGCAATCGCATCAACTTGATTAAGAAATCGGAAATCAGGTTGATGTTAATCCGGCTCGTCATATGTAGCAGAATCCAACCCCGAATCAGTTCGACCGTAGTTTGCGAAATAAACAAGGTCAACTGCGCAATTAAGATCAGAAAGACAAAGTTTTTATTCTGATAATTAATACCATAATCCACTACGGATTGCGTTAAAAACGGAAATATCAATTGCAGCAAACTTCCGACCAGCAATCCTAAAATAAGTTGAAGAATGTATTTTTTATACGGTTTAAAGTACCAAAAAAGAAACTTAAAACCATATTCTTTCTTTTCTTCCTTCTCCAATTCGTAAAACTCTGGCGTTGGCTCTAGCAATAATAAATAACCTTCCGCAGATTCCGGATCAGCCGAAGAACCAATCCAACCTTTAATAAAGTCTTCTTTAGAATACTTTACCAAACCATGTGCAGGATCGGCAACGTATACCTTATTTCTTTTTATTTTATGTACCACCACAAAATGACGTTGCCTCCAATGCGCAATACACGGATAAGGAACGTCTTCTACTAAGGTTTTATAATCTACACTTACGGCAAGTGTGTGCAATCCGATTTCTTCGGCAGCTTCGGCAATTCCACCAAGGGAAACACCTTCACGCGTAATATTGGCTTTCTTTCGTAGAAAATCAATGGTGTAGGCACGTCCAAAATGTTTTGCCACCATACGCAAACACGTAGGTCCACAATCCATTTGATCTAACTGTCGGTAAAAAGGAAATTCTCTCTTTATCATTAACTTTCTTTCTAATGTAATTTATAGTTTGGTTTGCATTTTCATGGAAATCTCTAAACGATCTTCTTCATTTTTAATAATTCGCACGACATTTACGATTTTCCCGTGAATTCTTGTGAATTTCTTTTAAAAAAATTGTCATTTATGAGAAAAACACGTACAAATATATACTTTTATTTCTAGCAACCAAAACAAAAAATGTGTTTTTATACGATATTTTCGTATAAATTGGTATATTTGTGCAGAATAAACCTAAAAAATCACCTCAATGCTCGTAAAATTCACGGTAGAAAACTACTTATCATTCAAAAATAGAATGACTATTGATTTTACTGCGACGGCACTCACCGAACTGCGAGATACGAACTTGCACCAAACTTCCTTAAAAAATGTGACCTTATTAAAGAGCATGGTTATTTACGGAGCCAATTCTAATGGAAAGAGTAATTTATTCAAAGCCATCAAGTTTGCCCGAAAGTTTATTTTAACGTCTTCAAAAGATTCACAATCAGATGAACCGATAGAAGTACAACCGTTTTGTTTATCGACAGAAACCATTGAAAAACCTAGCTTTTTTGAATTGGTATTTGTGTACGATGCCGTAAAATATCGCTATGGATTTGAAGTGGACGATACCGAAATTCATAAAGAATGGTTGTATATGACCACCAAAAACAAGGAACAATTACTGTTTGAACGCGATTTTCAAAATATTACTGTCACCAAAAAGTACGATGCCGCAAGTAGCAATTTAACGTCGATCACACGAAAAAATGCCTTGTTTTTATCAGTCTGCGCACAATTTAACATTCCTACTGGAATGGCAATTTTAAAAGCGTTGAGCAATGTGCATTACATATCAGGAATGCAAGATCGCTATACGATCAATTTTACCATTGACATGATGGACGATCCTGCAAAGAAAAAATACATTGATAATTTTATTGCCAGTGCCGATTTAGGATTTACGGAAACAAAAGTAGAACGCTTCAAGCTTACAGAAGAAATTTTAGAAAAAGGAAATGTGCCAAAAGAAATCCGAAAGATGATTTTAGAATCGGATGAAGAAAATGTAGTCGTAAGCACAAAACACCCTATTTATGATGAAAATAATGAAGAAATAGACACTATTTACTTCAACCTATTTGTCAGTGAGTCGTTAGGAACAGGAAAATATGTAGCACTTGCAGGCCCAATTAT
Organism: uncultured Kordia sp.; assembly: GCA_964535135.1. Lineage (GTDB taxonomy): Bacteria > Bacteroidota > Bacteroidia > Flavobacteriales > Flavobacteriaceae > Kordia. The sequence continues at coordinate 348 of CAZHSA010000449.1, read as the reverse complement.
TGATGCGTTAATGCATGGAAAAACGTTGATTATTGACGAATTTGACGCGCAATTGCATCCACATTTGAGCAAAGCGATTGTAGAATTGTTCAATTCGAAAGAAAACAATCCGAATGGCGCGCAGTTAATATTCGCGTCGCATAATCCGTCGTTGATCAATCCGAAACGTAAATTGTTTAGACGCGATCAAATCATTATCACTCAAAAAGATCAATTTGGCGTGACCAATATGGAATCGCTCTACGATCAAAAAATCCGCAAAGATGCTTCCTTCGAAAAAGACTACCTAGAAGGCAAGTACGATGGCATTCCCGATGTTAAAATTGATAAAGATTTTCGTTTATTTGA
>CAZHSA010000448.1:0-3000 GCA_964535135.1 uncultured Kordia sp. | reverse complement strand
TGCCTGCGCAGGAACAAGTCTAACAGCGCAGCGGTCTAAGAGATTCGAAGAATCGAGTCTAAATAAAAGGTGCTTCAATCGGTAATACGGTTACGTTTCTATTTCGAATATCAAACTGATCTCCGTTAGAAAGTACATGAATCGTCATATTTGTCATCGTCATCGGTGTACCTTCTTTCAATACCTTTTCGTTATTGTGCGTTAACGTAGAGCCATCAAATACAATCACCATTCCTGATCCAATTACGGTACAATCGTTTCCGTTTTTAATAATCATTCCAGTGTCTTCGGCCAAGCCAATTCCGATCAAAGTAGGAAATTTTGCCACAGCTTCCGACTGACGTCCAAAACGACCTCTGCGAATAAAATGGGTGTCAATCATCAACTCAGGAATCAACCCTAAGCCTTTGTACATGCGCACTGCACCTTTTATAAATGATTCAGAAGCGCTTCCGCCAGCAATCATTTCGTTTGCCATTGCCATTGCGCCTGCGCTTGTTCCGGCAATCACAAAACCCGCTTCATTTCGGTACCGTTCTGCCATGATGGAATGAATGGTAGTACCACCGATTTTATCAGCAATTTTAGACTGATCTCCGCCAGAAAACATAATACAGTTTGCCTTTTTGATCAATTCAATCGAAGTTGCTTTTTCCGAATCTTCTTTGCTTCGGATGTCTAACACAGTCACATTGGTGCAACCTAGCGTATCAAAAGCCGTCAAATAATTTTCGCCAACTTCTACAGGAATACTAGAAGCAGTAGGAATCACTACAATGTTAGCATCTACGCCACCAGCTTCTTTTACGACATGAAACAAAATTCCATCGTCAATAAACTCAAGCGTGTACATTTCATCTTCCTCAATACCTTTATCTTCATTTCCTCCAATCGGAATTAAAGTTCCTTTGATCTGCTGCATGTTCTTGTGATTTTTTTGTGTCTGCAAAAGTAAAATAAATTTCGGTGTCATAATCTTTTTTTAAAGTAATCTTACTTCAAGTACATAGAATGTGTAAATGGACACAGATATCTGTGATTTTTTTCTATATTTATCACTATGCTTGTGATAAAACCAAGTTTTAGTAACCACCAAACCAACATAACACATGGAAATAAGAAGTATCAATGCAATGCGCGGACCTAACTACTGGTCTGTTAGAAGACATAAATTAATCGTAATGGTGCTCGATCTGCAAGAGATGGAGCAATATCCAACGAATAAAGTTGACGGTTTTGGCGATCGTCTCAAAGCGATGTTTCCTTCCATGTATTCGCACCGCTGCTCAGAAGGTTGCGAAGGTGGCTTTTTTATGCGTGTCGATGATGGCACTTGGATGGGACACGTAATTGAGCATATTGCTTTAGAAATACAAACCTTGGCGGGAATGGACACTGGGTTCGGAAGAACACGCGGTTATGGTGAAGAAGGCGTGTACAATGTTGTATTCTCATACATGGAAGAAAAAGTAGGACGTTATGCGGCAAAAGCAGCAGTTCGTATTTGTGAAGCATTAATTTCAGGTGAAAAATACGATTTGGCAGCTGACATTCAAGAAATGCGCGAAATCCGTGAAGAAGAACGTTTAGGGCCAAGTACAGGTTCTATTGTAGAAGAAGCTGCTAGTAGAGGTATTCCGTGGATTCGTCTCAATAGATATTCACTATGTCAATTAGGATATGGAGCCAATCAAAAACGCATTCAAGCTACGGTAACTAGTGAAACGAGTAATATCGGTGTAGAAATTGCGTGCGATAAAGAAGATACCAAATACTTATTAGAACAAGCTGAAGTAGAAGTGCCACGTGGCGATATCATTCGCCGTGAACGCAACTTAGAAAGTGCATGTCGTTATGTAGGCTATCCGTTAGTAATTAAACCAATCAATGGAAATCATGGTCGTGGCATTACGGTGGATATCAATACCTACGAAGAAGCATTAGTAGCGTTTAAAGCGGCACAAGAAATATCGCGATCGGTAATTGTAGAAAAATTCATTACAGGAGACGATTATCGTTTGCTTGTGATCAATAATAAATTAGTGGCTGCGGCAAAACGTACACCTGCACATGTGGTTGGCGATGGAACATCTACCATTCAAGAACTGATTGATGAGGTAAATAAAGACGAACGCAGAGGATACGGTCATGAAAAAGTGTTGACGATGATCAAAGTGAACGATCTTACACAAACATTGATTGCAGCAAAAGGATATACGTTGGAAACTGTCTTAGAAAAAGACGAAGTAATGGTTTTAAAAGACACAGCAAACCTCAGTACAGGTGGAACTGCTGAAGATGTAACAGATGTTGTACATCCTGCCAATGTGTTTATGGCAGAGCGTATTTCAAAAATTATCGACTTAGACATTTGCGGAATTGATGTGATGACATCTGACATTAGCAAACCACTTTCCGAAACTGGCGGCGCTGTTTTAGAAGTAAACGCTGGTCCAGGATTCCGTATGCACCTAGCGCCAACGGAAGGATTGCCAAGAAACGTAGCGGCACCAGTTATAGATAAATTATTTCCTCCAGGATCTACGTCACGAATTCCAATTATTGCGGTGACGGGAACCAATGGAAAAACAACCACAACACGCCTTATTGCGCACATTGCAAAAATGAAAGGCTATAAAGTTGGGTATACTACGAGTGATGGTGTGTATATTCAAAATAGATTGTTGATGACGGGCGATTGTACAGGTCCAGCGAGTACCGAATTTGTTTTGAGAGATCCTACAGTGAATTTTGCCGTGTTAGAATGTGCTCGTGGCGGATTGTTGCGCGCAGGTTTAGGATTTAAAAATTGTGATATCGGAATTGTTACGAATGTTGCTGCCGATCATTTAGGACTAAAAGGAATTCATACCATAGACCAATTAGCCAAAGTAAAAGGCGTCATTCCAGAAACGGTTTTACCAGATGGAACCGCTATTTTAAATGCAGACGACGATTTAGTGTATGCAATGCGTAAAAATGTAGATTGCAATGTGGCGT
>CAZHSA010000447.1:0-3000 GCA_964535135.1 uncultured Kordia sp. | reverse complement strand
TTTCAGCAATGACAATTCCGTCATCGACCAAAATACCAATGACGATGATCATTCCAAAAAGCGATAATACGTTGATGGTAATTCCAAAATACCCAACAAACGTAAACATTCCTAAGAAGGCAACAGGCAATCCGAAGGCAACCCAAAATGCTAAACGCGGTTTTAAAAAAATCGCCAAAAAGATGAAAACGAGTAGCATCCCGATCAAGGCATTTTCAAAGAGCAATTGGGTACGTTGCTCCAGAATTACAGACGTATCAAACGTAACAGAGAGTTGTATTTCATCGCTTGTTTTGTTAAAATTGTCAATATACGTACGCACTTTTTCAGCGGTTTGCAACAAGTCTTCGCTGTTGGTGTTTTGTATGTCAACCGTTACGGCAATTTCACCATTGTAAAAGGTAGCATTTGGCGATTCGTTAAATTGATCTTTTACCGTCGCAATGTCTTTTAATTGAATAATGTTTCCGTTCGCATCAGATTTTACAACGACATTTTCTAGCGATTTGGCTTCATACGCGCGGTTTTTAGCACGAATCAAATATTCTTCAGCTTCTGTTTTTACTGAACCTGCCGTTGTAATAATACTAGTTTTAGAAACCGCATCCGCAATGTTTTGAAACGATAAATTATAGGCGCGCAAATCACTTTCACGTACGGCAATTTCAATTTCTTCTTCTGGAAAGCCAGAAAGTGTTATTTGTGAGATGCCTTGCATGCGCAAAATATCCGATTCTACTTTTCGGGCCGTTTGTTTTAAGGTACGTAATGGGATGTCGTTTCCACTAATAACAAAGCTGACAGATTTTGCCACATTTTCACGTTTGCCAATCACCGCAGGTTCCATTCCAACAGGGAAATTCGGAATTTTGTCAACCGCATTTTTAATATCTGCCAACACGAGATCAATGTTGTAACTTCGGTCAATTTCTACGGTTAACAAGGCATTATTTTCAGACGATGTTGAGGTCACACGATCTACACCAACAATACCTTTTAAATTTGTTTCAATGGGTAACACAACGCCTTCTTCAATTTCTTGTGGAGATGCGCCAGGATATACCGCAGAAATGGTCACAATACTAGAATCTACTTGCGGGAAAAAAGAAGTCTTTAAACCTGAATATCCAAAGTAGCCAAATACCAAAAATGCAATGACGATAATATTAACCGCCACAGGATATTTGATAAAATAAGAGATAATTTTTTTCATTAGTCAATAGTTACGGGGGAAACAATTAATCCTTTGTAGGCGTTGGGAAGTATTTGCGTTAACATCGTAGATCCATCGGGCAATCCTTTGATTATGACTTTGTCATCGTTGGAGTGAATTGGTGTTACTTGTACCAAATCGAGCGTTTTGCTGTTCACGACGAATAGTTTGTTGTTGTCGATCAGCAGTTTTCGATCAATTTCAATAGCATTTTCAGCTTTTTGTACAGGAATATTGGCTTCCAAATACATGCCTTCACGCAGATTTTTGTTTGTTACTTCGATAAAAACGGTGACGGTTTGTGTACTTTGATCAACACGTGCATTGATGCGTGTTACTTTTCCTGTGTATTGCTGTTTCTTTTCGACATCATTCAAAACTACTTGTTTGCCTTTTTGCAATAAATTCACATACATGGCATTGACATTTACTTCCAATTCGTACACAGACGGATCAATAAATTCGCCTAATTTTTGACCAGATCTAACCAACGCACCTTTATTGACATTTGCTTCGGTAACCGTTCCGCTAAAAGGTGCAGTAATTCGATATTTGACGAGTCTTTCTTCTAAATTTTTTATGGTGTAATAGGTGTTGTAAATATTTTTTGCGGTGACAAATAATTGTTCGCGATCGGAGTTTGTTGGTGGTAGTTTTTGTGTTGTTTGATTCACATCAAATCCTTTTAAATACGCATACCAAGCGTCATAAGATGCTGGATAATCCAAGCGCATATCTGGCATGATGGAAGCAATTAAGTTTTGCAGATTGCTGCGTTGCGCCAAAATGGTAGCGTAAAATTCATTGCTGTTTATTTTTAAGATTGCTGCTCCTTTTTGGAAACTTACGCCTGGCCGAAAGTCTTTCCCAGAAGTTTGCAACAAGCCTTGTACTTCAGCAAACAATTCCACTTTATTTTTGGCAACCAAATTTCCATTGGCGTTTACAACGATCGGAATTTCGCTATTCGTTACGGTTTCTACATAAACGGTTTTGGGCGCATTATTGGGAAGTATTTCTTCCTTTTTAGGGGTTTCGCTGAGTGTTTTAGAGATAAACATACCGATGAGTAATAAACCGATACAAACACCTACGATGATTATTTTTCGCATGATATTGTGTGCTTAAGCGTTAAAAAAGAAGCGTTTGAACTACGGCAAACGCTTCTTCAGAAATAAATAATTAAAAAACGAATTACTTGATTAACAGTATTTTACGTCCTTTTTTTTGCCTTTTTTATGGAGATGAATTTTTTGTAAAGGCTTTGTGGACTTGTGTTTAGTTAGGTAGCTATTAAATTTTTCGGTTATCAATCCATGCTTTAAATTCTTCTTGCATTTCTTCGGAAACGGAGTTTTTATATCGTTTCAATTGATCTGCGGTGAGGATATTTTGAAGTTTTTCTTTTGTTTCTTTTTGAAGCGATTTCATTTTTCCGCGCATGGTAAAAATAGAACCGTTTTCGATGATGTCTTTTTTCTTTTTGGCATCTTCGAGCATGATAGGTTGCACATTAATGGTTTGAACTTCCGTAAGCTGCAGTTTTTCTTGCAACATTGATGTCATCTTTTCTGCCATTTCCGTAGCAGGTGTTGCTTTCATTTTTGCCATACGCGATTGTGAAAAGGCGTGTGTAGAGAATAGCGTAAATGCGATGATTGTGAGATATTTGTAATACATATTCTATCTTTTTTTATTCAAAATTAGATAGTTATGTGTTCGTGTGAAACTTTACTATACGTAGCGGGAAATTGTATATACAAAGTTGGTTTTTTTGTCGACGAAGG
>CAZHSA010000446.1:0-3001 GCA_964535135.1 uncultured Kordia sp. | reverse complement strand
AGAAGCTTTACGTTTTATAAAAGTGGTCCCACTTGGGCTCGAACCAAGGACCCTCTGATTATGAGTCAGATGCTCTAACCAGCTGAGCTATGGGACCGTAAAAACGGGATGCAATATTACTACTTTTTTTAATTCCGTAAAAATTTATATTGCATTAAATTCGTTCTTGACACAACTCTATCAACGTGCCATTGGTTGATTTTGGATGTAAAAAGACCACTAATTTATTATCAGCCCCTTTTTTTGGGGTTTCGTTGAGCACGATAAAACCTTCTTCTTTTAAACGCGCTACCTCAGCATAAATGTCCGTTACATCAAAGGCAATATGATGTACGCCTTCGCCTTTTTTGGCAATGAATTTTGCAATGGGACTGTCGTCACGAGTGGCTTCTAATAGTTCAATTTTGCTTTCGCCCAACTGGAAAAAAGAGGTTTTTACACCTTCACTTTCCACTTCTTCCATTTTATAATGTTCTTTGTTGAATAATTTGGCAAATAACTGATTAGATGCGTCAATATCTTTTACCGCAATTCCGATATGTTCTATTTTATTCACGATTTTTCTTAATTTAATTTTCTACTATCATTACAAATTAACGCTGTAAGCATGAAAAATAATATTCTCTATACAAGCTTTAGAGCTTTAAAAGCTTAATTATTGCCTAAAGTTATTGCAATTCAGCAGCAATGTCAACGTTTTGTGGCGTTATTATTATATTTTTGCAGATTATGAGTGATATCGAAAGTAACAGACAGAAAAAAATAGCAGGCGTTCTCCAAAAAGATTTGGTAGATATTCTGCAAGGTGCAGCAAGAAGTGGCGGATTAACGAACGTTATTATTTCAGTAACGAAAGTGAACGTCACGGTAGATCTTTCTGTAGCCAAAGTATATTTGAGTATTTTTCCACATGATAAATCAAAAGAATTACTAAAAGGAATTCAGTCCAACGCAGCTTTAATTAAGCACGATTTAGCGCAGCGTGTTCGCCACCAATTGCGCAAAGTACCGAGTTTAACGTTTTTTGTAGATGATTCTTTGGAATATATTGAAAACATTGAAAAATCGTTAAAAGGTGACGAAAACCCAATTGAAGATCCTGATTTATTAGATAAAAGAAAAAAGTCTTAATTGAAATTTCCTTTGTACATAGCCAAGCGGTATTTGCTTTCTAAAAGTTCGCAAAACGCTATCAATATTATCAACATTATTACGAGCGTCGTAGTAGTGATTGGTGCCTTGGCTTTGTTCATTGTACTTTCTGGCTTTGCAGGATTAAAATCATTTAGTTTATCTTTTAGTAATGATTTTGATCCTGATATTAAGATTGAAGCTGCCACTGGAAAAACCTTTCGCGTCAACGCAGCACAACTAAAAGCCTTAGAAGAAATTCCCGAAATTGTATCGTTTTCACAAGTAGTAGAAGAACGTGTGGTATTGAGTTATAAAAACAAACATCACATTGCCAATATAAAAGGTGTAGATCGGTATTTTAAAGAAGTAAATGCCATTGATAGTATTCTCTTCGTAGGAAATTGGGTGAATTCAAACGCTTATGACGACGCTGTGATTGGTATTGGTATTTCCAACCTTTTAGGTGTCATTGCGAATGATCCTAGTAATTTGCTCGAAATTATTGTCCCAAAACCTGGTACTAAAAGTATTACCAGCAGTTCTAAAGCTCCGTATGAGCAAGTGCAAGTCTTAACTTCAGGAATTTATCGCATTAATGAAGATTTGGACAATAAGTATGTCTTTACCAACTTAGAATTAGCGCAGGAATTATTAGAATTGGAAATTAATCAAGTGACGCATATTGAATTTGATATTCTTCCAGAAGCTGATGAAGCATCCGTAAAAGCACAAATTTCTACGATTTTTAATGACGAAATTATTGCCAAAAACCGTATTGAGTTAAACGACGCATTGTACAGAATGCTGAACACCGAAAATTTAGCGATTTACTTAATCTTTACGTTAGTGTTGATTCTTGCTTTGTTCAACGTAGTTGGCGCCATTGTCATGATGATTTTAGACAAACGTGGAAACTTAAAAACGTTGTTCAGCATGGGAACAACCGTAAAACAGATAAAACGTATTTTCTTCTTTCAAGGAATTATTATTACCACTTTAGGAGGATTAGTAGGAATTACGCTCGGCGTTATTGTGGTGTGGATGCAATTACAGTTTAAACTCTTTTACATTACACCGAATTTACCATATCCTGTAGAATTACGGTTTATGAATTGTGTCACGGTATTCTTAACAATTACGATTTTAGGAATACTTGCGTCGTATCTTGCCAGTAGGCGAATTACTAAAGGATTTATTGCGAATTCTTAGATGTTTCTAGAGGTGCTATAAAACCTATTGTTTTCCAGTACTTCTCGGTACAATTTTCTCTCGAAAACCACTCGAAGTGACGTTTTGAGTTTTATTGAAATTCGTTATTTATTGGATTCCTGCCTTCGCCGGAATGACAAAAATAGTCTATACGAATTGATAATCTCCAAACTTCTCGTAGACTTCATCTAACACTTGAAAAACACCAGCAGAATCATCAGTAGTAACCAAACGTTGACGATATTCTTTAAAATGAGGAATTCCTCTGAAGTAGTTTGCATAATGACGTCGGGTTTCAAACACACCTAAACGCTCACCTTTCCAATCAATAGACATTTGTAAATGACGACGTGCGGCATCAATACGTTCATCCATTGTCGGTTTTACCATGTGTGTACCTGTTTCAAAGTAATGTTTCACTTCTCTAAAAAACCAAGGATATCCAATACTTGCACGGCCAATCATTGCGCCATCTAAACCAAATTCGTCACGCATTAACATGGCTTTTTCTGGAGAATTTACATCACCATTTCCAAATACAGGAATGTGCATCCGTGGGTTATTTTTCACCGCAGCTATCGGACGCCAATCTGCTTCACCTTTATACATTTGTGCACGTGTACGACCGTGAATCGCGATAGATGCGCAGCCTACATCT
>CAZHSA010000445.1:0-3004 GCA_964535135.1 uncultured Kordia sp. | reverse complement strand
AAAAAAGAGATACTAACCAAAGTATCTCTTTTTTTAGTCAATATTAGCGGAAACTTAGTATTTTTGAAGTTCATTCCTAAAAATCCCGAAACCATTGATCTCAAAATCAACCATAGATGCTGTATTTGATACTTCTCGTGTAGAAGAAGTGATTGGCGATTTTGTACAACTCAAAAAATCGGGAAGTAACTTCAAAGGATTAAGTCCATTCTCCGACGAACGTACGCCGTCTTTTATGGTGTCGCCTGTAAAGCAAATTTGGAAAGATTTCAGTTCGGGAAAAGGTGGAAATGTAGTAGCGTTTCTGATGGAACATGAACATTTTACGTATCCGGAAGCCATTCGGTATTTGGCAAATAAATACGGAATAGAAATAGAAGAAACCGAACGTACGGATGAAGAAAAAGCCTTAGCCAACGAAAAAGAAAGTATGTATTTGGTGTCTGAATACGCCAAAAAATATCATCAAGAAGTATTGTGGAATTCGCCGAAAGGAAAAGCCATCGGACTTACCTATTTCAAAGAGCGTGGTTTTACAAAAGAAACCATCAAACAGTTTGGGTTGGGGTATGCATTGGACGAATGGAGCGCGTTTACAGATACTGCATTAAAAGAAGGTTACAATCTTACCTATTTGGAAAAAACGGGCTTGACAATCGTTAAAGGCGAAAAACGTTTTGATCGTTTCAAAGGACGTGTCATGTTTCCCATTCACAGCATGAGCGGACGCGTATTGGGTTTTGGTGGACGAATTTTGACAAGCGATAAAAAAGCAGCAAAATACCTCAATTCACCTGAAAGTGATATCTACCATAAAAGTAAAGTATTGTATGGTTTGTACTATGCAAAACAGGCAATTGCCAAAGAAGATAACTGTTATTTGGTGGAAGGATACACGGATGTCATTCAGATGCATCAAGCGGGAATTCACAATGTGGTTTCCTCTTCGGGAACTGCCTTAACGGCGGAACAAATCCGTTTGATCAATCGCTTAACAAAAAATATTACGATTCTCTATGATGGTGATGCAGCGGGAATTCGTGCGTCGCTTCGTGGTGTGGATTTAATTTTGGAACAAGGTATGAATGTGCGCGTGTGTACCTTTCCAGAAGGAGAAGATCCTGATAGTTTTGCCAAAAACAATGCGTTGGAAGATGTATTGGCGTATTTTGAAAACAATGTAAAAGATTTTATCAGTTACAAAGCTTCCTTACTGATGGAAGTTGCTAAAAATGATCCGATCAAAAAGGCAGAGGTCATCAACGATATGATGTCGAGTATTGCTAAAGTTTCCGATCGTATCAAACAGGAATTGTACCTGCGTGAAACATCTCGGATCATGGACATTTCGGAAGAAGTGTTATTTGCTACGTTAGCGCAATTGCAAAACAAAGATATCAAGGACGCCAACAAACAAATCAGGCAAGAAAAAAAGGCGTTTGAGGTCATAAAATCGGAGAAAAAAGATGAAACGGTTGACCAACAATATGTTTTGGAGCGAAAAATCATTGAAATATTACTGCTTTACGGAAACATGGACGCTACGTTTGAAGATTTAATTCTCAAAGAAGATGAAGAAGGCGAACTTAAAATGGAGCGTGAACTCTTTGATGCAAAAGTATTTCAAAAGCTCTATTTAGATTTACAACAAGACGAAATTGATCTGGCAAATGAAAAATTTCAAACAATTTATTACAGAGCTATTGAAAAACTCAACGAAACAGGTACTTTAGAATTAGACGCATTTGTCAACGAAATAGAACCAGAAGTTGCAAGTGAAGTTACAGATATTCTCATGCGCGAAGAACGGTATGAATTGCACAATTGGGAAGCGCAAAACATTTTTGTAAAACCCAAAGAAGAAACCATCGCACAATTGACAAGTGAAACCATCTTGACTTTACGTTGCTTCTTAATCAATCTCAAAATAGAAGAGCTCAAACTCAGTCTTTCTCCAGATACTAAAATAGAAGAAGCACAAAACGTATTGGAAGATATCATAAATTACAATATGTTAAAAAAATCACTTTCTGAGCAATTAAAAAGAGTGATGTAAAAAACTATTTCTCTTAATGAATATGATCTTTTTATCAAAACGTCTCATCGAGTGGTTTTTTGAAATGAAATGAAGAAAAATTGTATCGAGATGTACTTGTGAAAAATGACATACATTGGTATTCTCAACTGTAGTCGAATGAATAGTTAAAAACTCTTACTAATTATTCGTGAGCTAAGAAACATCACTGCGAGGAGTTTACGAAGTGGCAGTCTGTTTGTTGTATCATATCATTGTTCTTTGAAGTCACAGATTGCAACTCTCCAATCAAGTTGGAAATCGCAAAGATGTTTCAAATAAGCACAAAAAATCTCAATACTAATATCTCAATACTCAGTACTGAAAACTATAAAAAAAATGATGATATGCATATCCTAAAATATACATATCATCATAAAATCTTTTTACTGTAGTAAAGGGAAATCTTTACATAAATGCAATTACAGTAATTCCAATGCTTTCGCTTGTTGTAGTAAATCAACTAGGTTGTCTACGTTCAACTTACGCATTAGGCGAGCCTTGTACGTGCTCACAGTTTTTTCGTTCAGATTTAGCTCTTCAGCAACATGCTTGTTACGCTTACCAGAAGCTAAAAGTTTTAACACTTCTACTTCTCTTGTAGACAAACGTCTGAAGAATCTGCGGGGTTTGTTTGTGCTTTCGTCAAATGCTAAACGTTGTGCTAACTCATTACTAATGTAAATGCCTCCATTTACAACTTTCATGATAGCTTCTTTGATCACATTTGTAGCTACGGATTTTGATAAGTAACCAGAAGCTCCAGCTCTTAGTGTGCTTACTGCGTAAACATCTTCGGAGTGTGAGCTAAACATAATTACTTTTACGTCAGCGAAGTCTTTTTTAAGTCTTCTTAAAGCAGTAATACCATTGACTTCAGGGAGATCCATCTCTAATAAAACAACATCTACGTGCTCTTGACTAATGAAG
>CAZHSA010000444.1:0-3005 GCA_964535135.1 uncultured Kordia sp. | reverse complement strand
CCTTCGGCATAAATCGTATCAAAAGCTAAAGATGATTTTCCACTTCCTGAAAGTCCTGTAATTACGACTAATTTCTCTCTAGGAATCGTAACATCAATGTTCTTTAAGTTGTGCACTCTAGCGCCTTGTACTTCTATATTTTCTTCGTAATTCGTCATAGTTTTTTGCAAAAACGCAAAGATACGAATTTTACAAGCAGAAAGTAAGCTAGATGAATTCCAATTTTTCACAATCATATAATTTATATGCATGGCTATATCTGTTGCTGTTTGGCAGTCGATTTTGGTATGTTTTTGATGCTGTTTTGAGAATGTTATATGTTTGTTAATTAAGGTATTACCATAACTAACTGTACGTTTATTTTAATAATTTACTATTTCACAAACAAAAAAAATATCATGAAAAAAAAGAATTTGAATTCATTGACGTTAAACAAAAAATCAATTTCCAACTTTAATACACCTTCCATTAAAGGAGGAACTTTAGGAGGAAACACGATTTCCTGTCAACCAAAAGGAATTTGTGCAGAGACACAAAACTGTCCTACGGACGATTGCAACCATACAATAGGATGTAATCCGACAAATGCATGTACAGTAGGATGCAATCCGACGAACACTTGTGAAACTATATCTTGTCAGCCAGTAGGTATTTGCAGATAATTCACTTGAATGTCTAATGAGAAGCCGTTTCAACAGTGTTTGAAACGGTTTTTTTTATTAAATTTTGCCACTTCTTTTCTTAAAAAACGCTTTCCAAATTAAAATTGCATAAATCACCACAGGAATGAAAACACAAATGATTACCGAAGAAGCGACATAGTTACTTCCAACAGTATTGAAAATATTCAAAAAGTCTACTGATTTTTGAAAGAGCCAATCACAAAACACTGTAAAGTCTGGAATTGTAATGAGTAAAATCGCGACAAGCACACTGAAGATAATTGTGACTATTTTTTTCTGATATATTTTGTCGAGAAGTAACATCCACGAAAGTGGAATGATGATAAACCACATAATGATATTGATTTCCTTATAGCTAAAACCTGTAAGATCTGCCATCCACAATAAGATTTCATACGTATATGTAAAGATCGTATCCATAAAACTTTCTGAGAGGATGTTTTTGGTAGATGCGAATTTTTAGTGAGAAGTGAATTTTATAAAAAAACTCCGAAGCAAACACTTCGGAGTTTTTAATATATGTTAACGAGTATTAGTTACTCTACGATTAACTTCTTGGTAACCGTTTTTTCTTGATCCGTTACCGTGATTAAATACATACCCGTACTTACATTACGTAATGAAATATTTTCATTGAATGTAGACGTAGCATTGTAATTTTTAGTGTGAATTAATCTTCCTGAGATATCATGAACATCTACTTTGATGTCTTCTCCAGAAGTAGAATTGAATGTCAATGTAAATTCACCTTTGTTTGGATTTGGATACAGCGCGAAATTATTTAATTCGAATTCTTCGTTGCTTAATACAAATGTTTCACTACAAAGTTCAATAGAAACTTCATTTACAACTCCTGTATCTCCATTGTAGAAATCTACAAATACCAAGTTCCAAACTCCTGATGGATCATTTCCAGTAAATCCAGCCATTGTATTTGCTGGTGCAAAAGTTCCAACTGTTGGTGAAGCACAACTAATAGTAGGCTGACCATCTCGTAAGGTAACATCAATACCACTGAATTGTGCATTATTACAAGTTCTTGCCCAAATATTAGCGAAACCACCACCGTTTGGCGATTGTAACTGCATAATTAAGTCACCAATCCAAGTGTGTGATGCATCTACACTTACTCTAATGTCTGAAATTGCTGTGTTTTCTGTTACTGTAATTGGAACAAATACTGGTGTTCCTTGTGCGTTAGGTCCAGCACCATCTGGAATTGGCGTAGCAATTGGTCCAGTTGTATATGTATTACATGATTCTGTTAACGAACCTCCAACAGAGAATGATTTTGAAATTGTAAAATAAATATTTCCAACAGCTTCAATTTTAATTCTACAGTAAGGTTCAAAAATTAATGGGAATGTAACTGATTGTGAACCATCGTTAGGTGTGTTAGTAGCTAATGCCGTAGGGAATGTTAAACCACCATCAGTAGATAATAAGATATTTACGTTAGAAGTATTAATTCCGTTTGCAGTAGTTCCTGCAACATCCCAAGTTACGGTTGTAGAAGAGTTTGTTGCAAAACTTTGGTTTGTCATATCTGGAGCCGTGATTCTGAATGGTCCTGTGTTGGCTACAGTAACTGTCATGTCGTCTCTATTGGTTTGTCCACCGTTTGGAGTTCCATTGTCTCTTACCGTTAAACCAAAGTTCATAGTTCTAGCGACATTTGGCATTACTTCCCATTGTGGAGTTAAGTTACCTACTAAAACATCACTTAATTGTGGGAATGTACGATCTGGTGTTGAAACTGGAGAATACGATCTAAATACGGGTCCGTTCGTATCTGTTGGTGAAGGTACACCTGCAACCGCTCCAACATCTACTTGTTCCCAGCAGTATGATAACGTAGTTCCATTAGGATCAGAAGCTGTTCCTGTTAACGTAAATGCAGTTCCAAAAGGAATTGTATGATTAGCTCCAGCATTTACTGTTGGCGCAGTGTTTCCATTGGCAGTGTTAGCAGCACAAACTGGGTTTTGGTTCAGTCTTGTCCACATATTATCAATACTGATTGCGTGGAAATGGTCATCACTATTGTTTTGAATATTGTCTGATCCACAAATTCCAGCATACGCCATAATGGTTGTTCCACTTCCTGGCTCTACAGCGGTTGCTGCACTTCTGTTACCACCAGCGCAGTTTCCTTGGCTACCATTGAATGTATGTGGCGCTCCAAATTGGTGTCCCATTTCATGTGCAACGAAGTCAATATCAAAAGGATCACCTACAGGGTTTGGAGAACCTGTTACACCAGCAGCTTTTGAATTGCTGAAACAAATTCCTCCAAGAGATGCCAATCCACCACCACCAGTA
>CAZHSA010000443.1:0-3006 GCA_964535135.1 uncultured Kordia sp. | reverse complement strand
ATGTTTGTCCAACGCTTGCTGAATCAATAATTTTTCGGTTTCTTCTAAGTTTAAGGTTGCTGGCATCGTTGTGTTCACTTTACGTGAAGAAAAGTGCAAATCTTCCGCTTCAATACTTGTATTTTCTGTAATGATGACGGCGCGTTCTATAATATGTTCCAATTCACGAATGTTTCCAGGCCAATTGTAATTTTTCAAAGCTACAATTGCGTTGTTGGCAATGGACGTCAGTTGCTTTCGATACCGTTGATTCAACTTTTTTAAGAAGTGATTTGCCAATACTTCAATATCTTCCGTGCGTTCGCGCAATGGCGGCAATTGCAGTTCTATGGTGTTGATTCGGAATAATAAATCTTGTCGGAAGGTTTGTTCGTTCACCATTTCATGAATTGGTGCATTGGTGGCACAAATGATTCTCACGTCAATTGGGCGTTCATTTCCTTCTCCCAAACGCGTCACTTTTCTATTTTGAATCACCGTTAACAATTTCGATTGAAGGTGTAATGGCAGATTGCCAATTTCATCCAAAAAAATAGTTCCGCCAGCAGCCAATTCAAAACGGCCGAGTGTATCTTTTTGTGCATCCGTAAATGCTCCTTTTGCATAGCCAAACAATTCACTTTCAAACAAATTTTCGTTCAAAGCGCCTAAATCTACATGAATAAACGGATGATTTTTACGATCGGATTGCAGATGAATTTCTTTGGCAAACACATATTTTCCTGTTCCATTTTCGCCTAAAATCAACACATTGGCATCCGTTGGCGCTACTTTTTGGACCAAATTGATCGCTTTTTTCATCGCAACCGACTTCCCAATAATGTGTTCCGTTTGTTGATGAAAATCTTTATCGAGTTGTTGTTGTACCGTTTCAAGCTGTGTTGTTTTTCGCTTGGAACGCGCCAATTCCACACCAGCATTCACAATACTGTACAGCTTTTCGGTGTTCCAAGGTTTCAGAATAAAATCGGTCGCACCTTGCTTGATGGCTTCTACCGCTAAATTTACGCTACCAAAAGCGGTCATGAGAATTACGGTTGTTTCCGGACTGATTTCTTTGATTTGTTGCAACCAATACAAACCTTCTTTTCCGTCTTCAAAGCCAATGCGGTAATTCATATCTAACAATACCACATCAAAGGTTTGTGAAATGATATAATTGCGAATCTTTTTAGGATTGTTCGTCGTAATGATTTCCGTAAAATACTTTTTCAAGCTGATACGTGCCGAAAATAAAATATCGTCATCGTCATCGACAATTAATATGGAAGCTTCTTTCTTTCTCATACTACATAGTTAGTAAGATGTTTGATAATGAACAAAAAAATGTTCGAAAATGAACACTTCTAAAATTGACTAAAAATATAAATTACTGATAATTAGCTGATTGTATTTTTATTTTTTCATGGCACAACAATGGCATTCTATCTATCAAACAAAATTAAAAACGATGGACAAGCAAATTCAACCAAAAAATAAAAAAACGAAACGTATGCTGTTTTGGGGAATTCCAACAATCGTAGTGTTCGCTATTATTTTTATGAGCGCCACACGTAAAAAGCAAGTAAACTTACAAAAAGACTCCATTTCAATCAAAACTGTATTGAAAGGTGATTTTGAAGATGTATTATTATTTAATAGTACGGTAGAACCTAAAACATCGGTATTGATCAATGTCATTCAAGGCGGATCGGTTTCAGAAGTGTTTGTAGAAAGCGGACAGCTAGTCAAAAAAGGCACACCGTTATTACGTGTGTACAATCCGAATGCAGAATTGAATTATTTGACGCAAGAAACCGCTATTGTAGAACAGATTAATAATTTGAGAAATATTCGCGTCACGATTAAGAATCAACAGTTAAATTTAGATGAACAGTTGTTGAGTATTGATAATTCGTTTAAAAATGCAGAACGTCAATACACGACCGATCAACGTTTGTATAAAAAAGATGTAATTGCACGCAACAAGTTTCAAACCTCTGAGCAAGAATATAAATTTCAAAAAGAGCGCAACGAAGTAATCAAAGCGAAAGTTTTCAACGAAAAAGGTGACCGAAATGTACAATTAGCGCGCATTAACGCGTCGGTTCAAAAAATGGAAGAAAGTTTGGCATTATTACGTAAAAACAAAGAGAATTTTATCGTAAAAGCTCCGAAAGATGGATTGTTATCATCGTTCAATCCGACTTTGGGACAAAATTACAATCAAGGTGATAATGTTGGGAAAATTGACGTCTTAGATGGTTACAAATTGGTTGCAAAAGTAGATGAATACTACATTTCTAAACTTGAAGAAAATATTCGTGGAACGGTAACAGTTGAAGAAACAAAACTCCCAATCCGCATTTCAAAGATTTATCCTGAGATTGTAAAAGGAGGTTTTCAAGTAGAATTACAATTTGAAAATGATTCTATTTCTGAAGGAATTCGCCGCGGAATGTCGTTAAAAAGTAAAATGTTTTTATCTAACAACAGTGAAGCATTATTATTGCCAAAAGGATTATTTTTCCAAAGCACGAATGGAAAGTGGGTTTTTGTATTAAATTCAGACAATGAAGCCGTAAAACGCAATGTGCGCATCGGACGTGAAAATCCTTTTTATTATGAAGTATTGGAAGGTTTGCAAGCGGGCGATCGCGTGATTACTTCAAGCTATGACGATTACAAGGATATGGAAGCACTAAATTTACAATAAGATGTTTGCATTGGTATATATTTTAGTAGAAACGCTTGTTGGATTATTTTAAGTGAAAAAAGGGTAGGAGTTTAAAAGGTTTATAAGTTTAAGTTCCGATTAATGAATTTTAAATTATGAATGTTAAATTTTAAATTAAAAAATAGTTTTCAACGGCCAAACACTAAATAAACAAAAAGACGAATAGTCAAATCGACAAATCGACAAATAACAAATCAACAAATCAACAAAAAACGAACATAAAAAAATAACAAAACAATGATTACACTAACAGATTTAACGAAAGTATACAGAACGGAAGAAGTAGAAAC
>CAZHSA010000442.1:0-3015 GCA_964535135.1 uncultured Kordia sp. | reverse complement strand
ATGCGGAAATTCGCGAACGTGCTGCTAAAGCGTATCACAAATATCAAAAGTGTGGAATGCGTGGTGCGCGCGGTTTATTGGTAACAGGATATTAGAAGAAGACGCTTCAAAGCCTACTTGAAGCGCCTTTTACGAGAGGTAATCTTGCTATATTCAACTAACTAATTTACTCTTCGTATGTGAAATATTCATAGGAAATAAATGTTCCTAGTGGATTGGTATATGTAATTTTCATCTCTACAGGGAAATCATCCGCATTGTATTGGTATTCGTAGATAAATTCTTCTTGTAACTCTCCGTTATTGTTAAATTCTTTTCGGCTAATAGGATTGTTTTCATTCCCACCAAAAAACTCATTGTATAGTAATTGCTTTATTGGATATTGTAAATTTTGTAAAGGATTTTGTTTCGAATCATATTCAAAAATAGCATACCAAAGTAGTTCGTCGTTTGCATTATGCGTATCGTTTCTTATGATGTTTCCAGCGGCATCGTAGGTGAAATAAAATATTGCATCTAATTCTAATGTAGTAGCATATCTGTAATAGAGTTCTATTTTTTCTATTTGCATGTTATCATTGAAAAATAAAATCTCTTGTTCGTCTTCAGCAGTAATCGTTAATGTATTTCCGTCGTAGCTAACAGGAGCATTATTGATTTGCGTTAAAATATCACCAGTGTAAATATAGTTAGACTCAAACGACACAACCGTATTGCTTATATACTCATTCAAGGTCATTTTTTGCAATTTGTTGTTTTGGTATTCAAAATCGTAAGTTTCTTCAATTTCTTGAGAATCTGTTCTGGTGAGTTCAATTCTAGCAATCTTTGTGGTGTTTGCAGGAATTACCGTTTCTTCAGTGTTGTTATCAGGAGTACAACCATATAGACTGGTAATGATAAAAACGACTAGGATGTGTAGATGTAGCTTTCTTTTTTTCATCTGTTATATTAATTGATTTATATTTTTAATAGCGCAACAAACGCTGTATTTTGGAGGTGAAATTAGCCGTCTAAACACAGGAAAACAACATATATATCCGTTGGTTTATGAATTGAAGGTTATTTTATAACACAAAAAAATCCATTTCAATTCTGAGTTGAAATGGATTTTTATCAGAAACTAGCTTCTATAGTTTCGGTTTATAAACTAGATGTTTTTGGTTTGTGCATTTTTAGCAGTCATTAGTTGCAAATCCATCGTCAGGTCTTGGATCAATGGTTGTAGGACATTGTTTCGGTCCTGTACAACCGTGAGATTCTCCGGGTTCCTTTTGTCCGCCTTTTACTGAACTTAAATTTGCAATACTTCTTTTTCGTAGCCTGATAGACATTTCTTTTTTGTTTTTCATCATTTTCGATTTTATGTTTTAATAGCTGAAATATAGCAAACAAAAGGACTGAAGCCTAAAATTAACACCTTTGGTTTATGAATCAGCGGTTATATTTTTGATGAAATAGGAAGGATAAATACCTGTTTGTGCTTTGAAAGCTCTAGAGAACGAACCTTCACTTTTAAATCCTAATTCTTCCGCAATTCCTTTGATGCTATACGAACGAAATTGTCGATCGTTTTTTAGTTTTTGCAATGCGTAATTGATTCGTAATTCCGTGATGTAATTTTTAAAAGATTGCTTTTTGTAGGTGTTGATCGTTTTAGATAGATATGAAGTATTTGTATGCAATTTTTTAGCAACAGAAGTTAAGCTTGTATTTTTATGCAAGTATGCATGTGTATCTTCAAACTTTTGTAAGCTATTGAGAATTTGTGTTATCTTCTCGTCTGGAACTTTCTTTTCTTTAGTAGTTTTAGCGCTTGTTTTTTTGGTTGCTGTTTCTTCAACCTGTTCTAATTTTTGTAAGAGCGCTTCAAACTTCTTACGATTATTCGTTTTATTTTTTTGATAAATGATGGAAAGTATAATCAGTAAAATTACTAAGCCAATGCTTAAATATAGTAAAGATGTATTCTGTTGTTCCTTTTTTTGGCTTCTGATGACGAGTTGATCAATTTTATTTTGTAAAATTTTATTATCATACTTATTGATGATTTCATAATTAATGGCTTGTTTAATCGTGTCATTTGCTTTTACTAATTCCTGAGCAAGTGTAAAGTTTTCAATAGCCTTTTCTATATTATTAATGGTGTCATAACTAAGTGCTAATGTTGCAATGACTTCCTGATATTTGAAATGATCAAACTTAATGTCTTTTCGTAACGCTTTAATTTTTTCATATACTTCTACTGTTTTTTCAAACTGCCCAGTATCATAATAGGCTTTTCCTTGAAAACGATATATGGGAAATAAGTTCCGTTTTTTTCCTAAAATACGGACTAAACTATCAGCACTCTGTAATGCTTCTAATGCATTATTATTTTCTTTTTTGAAATGTAATATGATACCTTTTAACGTGTAGTAATAACTTAAAGCATCTTTATCATTTGTTGTAATGCAAGTTTCTTTTAGTTTGGAAAGATATTTTTCTGCAGCTTTCAAATCAAAGTAAGTATTTGCAGAACAAAGACCTATTATTGTATTCAAATATCTAGTAGCATAATCAGGTTGTTTTTTTAAAGGCTCTAAAAGAACTTCGTTTTTTAAAAATAATTTTGCAGCACTTTTATGATCACCAACAACTGTTTTTATGGTTCCAATATTCTGATTAGAAAAAATTAGTAAATCAGTATTGTCCATGATTCGTGCTATAGAATCTATTTTTAAGTAGTATTTAGTTGCTTCATCATACTTTCCAAAGCTATAATAAATAACTCCCTTTTTTTTGATAGCTTCTATAAATAAATCTCTATTCCTAGTTTGTTTAGCATATAAAATTGTTTTTTCAACTAGTGTTAATGCATTAGTAATGTTTCCAAAATAGCTTTCGGATCGCGCTTGTAATAAATATGCATTATGCTCTTCTATTAGGTTTTTTTCAGAGATTGCTTTTTCAAGCATATAATCCGCATATAATTTTGCAGTTTTAGGATCATTATATCTGAATTTAGAAAAAAGT
>CAZHSA010000441.1:0-3016 GCA_964535135.1 uncultured Kordia sp. | reverse complement strand
TTTGAAATGATTCAAGAAGTAGTTTCAGGTATCAGAACGATTCGTAAAGAGAAAAATATATTACAGAAAAATCCTGTTTCATTAACGATCATCAATAATGAAAAGTTTACCAACACTTTAGATACAGTTGTTGCAAAGCTTGAAAATGTTGACAACATCAGTTACAGCGATGAAAAGTTAGAAGGCGCTTTGTCGTTCCGTGTAAAATCGAACGAATATTTCATTCCGATGGAAGGCGCGATTGATATTGACGCAGAAATTGAAAAGTTGACCAGAGAATTGGAATATGTACAGGGTTCGTTGAAAATCGTTCAAAAGAAATTATCTAACGAACGTTTTGTAAACAACGCACCTGAACAAGTTGTAGCTAACGAAAAGAAGAAAGAAGCAGACGCGATTGCTAAAATTGAAACATTGAAAGCGAGTTTGGCTTCTTTGAAGTAATTTGTGATTTAGATCGCTACGCTATTAGATTTGAGACCGCTTCGCTGCTAGATCGTGCTCATGCGCTGTTAGACAGCTTTTGATTGAAAAGATTGTTTCTTACGTCATTACGAGGAAGCATGACGAAGTAATCTGTTTGTGTAGAAACAGATTGCCATACAGTTTTTCAAAACGTTCGCAAAGATGTTTCAAAGAAGTACTTTGAAACGAAACTGAATAATTATAAATTAAAACCATGTACAGAAGTAATTTTGTATGTGGTTTTTTGTTTTTGATTGAAAGATTGATTCTTACGTCATGCTGAACTTGATTCAGTATCACATATCAAAAATTTGAAATCAACAATCGTTCAAAACCGTCACTTTGTGGAGGTTACGAAGTGGTAGTTTTGTTCAAACAACATTCAGAATGTACTAATACCAATTAAACTATAAAATGCAACATATAAACTCGTTCATTTGCCATCCTAGTTTCTTGTGAATACTTTCCGTAGCTAAGGCTATGTAAAGCATTCACTGCGTCCTATGATACCAAAGCAACTTCGCCTCTAAAGTCGCATCTTATAATCAAATTGGTATAAGAAACAGATTGCCAACGTGTTGATCACTTCGATAAACTCAGTGCACAATGCTCGCAAAGACGTTTCAAAATTAAAGTGGATTCCTTTTTATGCAAGAAAAAGTCTAACAACGAAGTGAGTCTAAAAGCGAAAGCGTTTCTAAAAGGCAAAGCCGATACTAAAAGCGAAGCGTTCTAACGGCAAAGCAATACCAAAGCGTTAGCGTTCAAAATACGAATTCACCAATTTAATGTATTCCTGCTTGGCTTCTTCGGGAGTGATGTTTTGAGTTTGTAGAAGTGCGTTCATTTTAAACGCATTGATGATTGGGCGACGACTGCTCGGTTTGCCGTCATTGTTGGTAGCACGTTTGTAATAGGCATACAAGCGCAATAAAAAATCTGCTGGAAATGATTCCGTGCAGTTATTGACGCGCTCAACCGCTTCAAAAAATTCTATGTCTAGATCAGAAGTACTCATTACTTACTAGCAATTACATTGATGCCGCCTTTTACGGTTTGATTTAGTTGTACGTTCAATTTTGTATCTAAAGGTAAAAATAAGTCTACACGTGAGCCAAATTTAATAAATCCGGCGTCTTCGCCTTGCACAGCTTGTTCGCCTTCTTCTGCATAGTTGATAATTCTTCGTGCCAATGCACCTGCAATTTGTCGGTACAAAATAGGTCCGTAGGTTTCGTTTTCCACAACAATAGTGGTGCGTTCGTTTTCTTCAGACGATTTTGGATGCCAAGCTACCAAGTATTTTCCAGGATGGTATTTGCTGTATTTGATGGTTCCGCCAATGGCATAACGCGTTACATGTACATTTATGGGCGACATAAAGATGGAGACTTGCAAGCGCTTGTCGTTAAAGTATTCCTTTTCAAATACTTCTTCAATCACAACCACTTTTCCATCTACAGGCGCAATTACATGTCTGTCATTTTTTTGTGTATCGCGTTTTGGGTTTCTAAAAAATTGTAGAATCAAAATTAAAAATACAACTGCAACACCTTGCAATAGATATTTTATCCAAGCAACTTCTATTTTATCTGCTGTCAGCGCAATAGCCGCCACAATAATAAATGTCACAATGATGATTTTATAGCCTTCTTTATGAAACATACTGTAATATCTTTAAAAACAAATAAATAAATGGTGCTGAAAATATCATACTGTCCAATCGATCAAAAATACCGCCGTGTCCTGGCATGATAGATCCGCTATCTTTTACGTTTGCTTGTCTTTTAAACTTCGATTGAATTAAATCACCCATCGTTCCAATAGAACTAATGATGATTGCTAAAATCAGCCAACTGGTAAAATGTAAAGTTCCTGTAAATTTAGCTATAAAATAACTAGCAATACAAGAAAAAAACAATCCGCCCAAAAAACCTTCCACCGTTTTCTTTGGTGAAATACGCGCAAATAGTTTCTGCTTTCCAAAGTTTTTCCCCGTTATATAGGCGAAAGAATCATTCACCCATACTAAAATAAAACTTCCTAAAATGATATACGGTTCATAGGTTTCTGTCGCATTCGGAATCAATAATAAAAATACAAAACTACTGCTCATATAAAACGTAACCAGCAGGTATTTTTTGAATTGCGTTTGCGGAATGATCTTTTTACTGAATAAATCGCGCATTAAAAATAGCGAGACAAATATGGAAAATACGAGTAGAATTAAGGTAGCTTCCTGAATTTTTATGTCAGGCTGTAGTTGTTTCCAAAAGACAAAAACGCTTAATGTTACTAAAAAGATGATGTATTGTACAATGCCGCTTAAGTAAATGAGCTTGCTAAATTCATACATACACAATAACCCAAAAATGGAGAATACAGCAAAAATAGCTGATTGTGAGTAGTATACTGAAGTAATTAGTAAGGTTACAAAAATTAATCCAGTTAAAGATCGGGTTAAAAGTTCTTTCATTCTAGAGGTCTTCCAATAGCAGCAAATATAAGTTTTTTGAGCTACTTCCATAAGATAAAAAGTCCTTTTCTTCTT
>CAZHSA010000440.1:0-3030 GCA_964535135.1 uncultured Kordia sp. | reverse complement strand
AATCAAACGTTTCAATACAAACTGAATGCGTTCTACTAAAGTTTTAAATTGCGTACGATCAGCAAATTCCACATCTTCTTCCGCAAAATCCAATTCCAATTCAATCAAAGATGCAAAGTTTAAGAGTTCTTCACGCAAGTTTTTAATTTCATTGCTAAATCCACCACGCATTTGCTGCATTGCCAATTGATGTGATGCTTCCGAATCGCTCGCTATTAAATCAGCCACAGCTTCAGCTTGCGACAAATCGAGTTTTCCATTCAAAAATGCACGCAAGGTAAATTCACCTGCATTGGCATTTCTACAGCCGTTACGCAATAACAATTGAATAATTTGTTGCTGAATGTATACAGAACCGTGACATGAAATCTCAATGGTATTTTCGCCTGTATACGAGTTTGGCCCTTTAAACAAAGACACCAAAACTTCATCCAAATAACGGTTTTCGTCTATGATATGACCTAAATGAATGGTGTGCGACTTCTGCTTGCTCAACTTTTTATTTCGAATCGATTTAAAAAGTGGTTCACAAATCGTAATGGCATCTTTTCCAGAAACTCGAATCACAGAAATTGCACCCGCGCCAGATGGCGTAGCCAAAGCGACAATCGTATCATTTGGAATCATATTCATATAATTTGTGCAAAAGTAACGAATATGTTTGGTTTTTGGATGTTAGGTTATTGCGCTTTTATTTTCTGTGTATTTGTTATTCCCATTCACAACGCAAACACTATTTTCCATTTTATTCCCTTGAACCGTAAAAATTAATTGAGTTTTGATTACTTTACGCTTTATTTATTTTCTAACATAGCCAACTCTATTGAATACAACGCTAAAAAACACGAAGAAATGGTATGAACGGATTCCGCATGCTGTTGTCATCATATTTATCATTATAATTTTTGTAACACTGCTAAGTTACCTAATTCCAGCAGGAGAGTTTACTCGGATGATGGTGGACGGTCGCGAGCGTGTCATTCCCAATTCATTTTCAATCATTCCCAACACGCCAATTGGTTTTTTAGACATGTTTAAAGCCATTCCTTTAGGTTTTAAAGCTGCTGCAGAAGTTATCTTTGTCGTTTTATCGGGAGGAATTATGTTTGGGATTATGGAACGTACGAAAGCTATTGAAAATGCCGTCGGAACCTTTGTGAAACTTCTCGGACAGGAAAAAAAATACCTTGCCGTCGTGATTATGACATTTATTTATGGCGCATTGGGTGTTTTTGTTGGCTATGAACACAACATTGCGATGGTTCCTATCGCAGCTGTAGTTGCACTGGCACTTGGTGGCGATTTGATCCTTGCTGCAGGAATTTCAGTGGGCGCTATCACTATTGGTTTTGGACTGTCGCCCATAAATCCGTACACGGTTGGTGTGGGACATAAAATTGCAGAACTTCCGTTATTTTCGGGCGCTTTGTTACGAAGTATCTTATGTTTTAGTGCACTAAGCTTTTTGGCTTTTTACAATGTTCGATATTTGAAAAAAATCACAAAAAATCCAGAAAAAAGTCTTGGAAAAGGCTTAAATATAGATGGAATTTCATTGTCTAAACCGATTGATGCGTATAGCATATCGGCACAAAATTGGCTCGTAATAGCTGTATTTATCCTGGGATTAGCGTCTATTTTATATGGTGTTTTTAATTTGAATTGGTATCTCAATGAAATCTCTGCGATATTTTTAATGATCGCTGTCGCAGCAGGAATTATAGGAAAAATGGATGCCAATACATTTAGCGAAACTATGTTGAAATCGGTAGCGTATGTTGCACCAGGCGCTTTCATGGTAGGTTTTGCCACGACAATCAAAGTATTATTAGAAATGGGACATATTAGCGATACCATTTCATTTCATCTATCAGAAGTATTAAAAGAATTGTCATTACATTTTTCTGCGGTCGGAATGGCAATATCGCAAAGTATCATTAACTTTTTTATACCTTCGGGAAGTGGACAAGCATTGGCAACATTACCTGTAATGATTCCGGCAGGAGAAGTTATTGGATTAACACGGCAAACCACTATTTTAGCATTTCAAATAGGTGATGGAGTTTCTAATTTAATCAATCCAACACTTGGTGGACTCATCGCGATGCTTAGTATGTGTCGTGTGCCCATTGATCGTTGGTTTCGATTTATACTTCCTGTTGTTTTAATCATATTTGTTTTTTCAGCAATCACACTTGTAACAGCAGTTTTAATAGGCTATAATTAACTATGAACGCAACTACACTATTAAGTCATTTGGTAAGTTTTCCTGTATTAGGAGGCGAAAGTAATTTAAGCATCATTCATTGGATCAAAGAATATATAGAATCGTATGGAATTGCTACAACGTTAGTTCCAAACGAAGAACAAACGAAAGCTTCTTTGCATTGTAGAATTGGCCCTGCTGTGGATGGCGGCGTTATTCTTTCTGGGCATACGGATGTCGTTCCTGTAAAAGGGCAAAAATGGGATACAGATCCTTTCGTGTTGACTGAAAAAGAAGGGAAGTTGTATGCGCGCGGTAGTTGTGATATGAAAGGCTTTGTCGCGTGTTGTTTGGCCGTATTACCCAAAATGATCCAAGCAGATTTGCAAAAACCCATCTATTTTGCGTTTAGTTATGATGAAGAAATTGGCTGTTTGGCTGCGCCTGATTTAATTAAACATATCCAAAAAACATATACAGAAACGCCTACATATGCCATTATTGGCGAACCTTCCATGTTGAAACCTGTCATTGGTAAAAAAGGTGTTTGCTATGTAAAAACAGAAGTCAATGGTTCTGCGGGACATAGTAGCGGAATTCACAAAGAAGTCAGCGCCATTCATGAAAGTACACGTTTGATACTATGGCTGGAAAATAAGATGAAAACAATTGCAGCTACTGCTGTCGATGATCGTTTTGATCCGCCGCATTCTACGATTCATGTTGGACAAATTAGCGGCGGCGTTGCTACGAATATTGTGGCAGATTATTGCAGTTTTGAATGGGACATTCGCGGGATTCCAAAAGACGATATTCACCAAATA
>CAZHSA010000439.1:0-3060 GCA_964535135.1 uncultured Kordia sp. | reverse complement strand
ACCCAACACCTTATTTAAAACAAACAGGAATAATTTCGTCTTCCATCAAGCAGTATTCTTCAATTTCTTCAGGAGTAAAATTAGCGGTATAATCTTCTTCTTTTACCGTAAAGCCAATGCTTCTTAGTTTGTCAAAATAATCGAGTCCGTACACACGCACATGATCGTATTGACCAAATATTTTTGTGCGTTCTTTTTTGTCAGTAATCGTATCGTCTTCAAACGTCATTTCACGTTCTAAATCTTGCGGAATCTGTAAAATTGCCATTCCGCCAGGTTTCAATACACGGTACAATTCTTGCATGGCTTTCGTGTCGTCAGGAATATGTTCCAATACGTGATTGCACAAAATGGTATCAAACGAATTATCTTCAAAAGGCAAATTGCAAATATCAGCTTTCACATCTGCCAAAGGCGAAAACAAATCTGTCGTAGTATAATCTAAATTCTTCTGATTGCGAAACCGCTTATAAAACGCCTGTTCTGGCGCAAAATGCAATACTTTTTGTGGTTTGGTGAAGAAATCTGTTTCGCGCTGTAAATACAACCACAACAAACGATGACGCTCCAAAGAAAACGTACTTGGCGACAAGGCATTTTCACGATTGATGGCATATCCATACGACAAAAACGATCTAAAACTCTTTCCGTCAATTGGATCTGTATAGTTTTTTCCCTTCAAAGCAAACGCAATAATTGGACGAACCCAATAACTCATCTTAATTAAAAATGGTCTTGGAATCGTGTTCAATATATATTTAAAGAGTTTTTTCACAGATTGTTTTGCTGACTAAGCCTGTCTAAATTCGTCTTCTTCATTACTTTCAATGCCCAACGCATCGTAAATGTACTTAAATGTAGAAAGTAGTTCGGGTTTTCCGTTCACTAGGGCAACATCGTGTTCAAAATGTGCACTTGGTTTGCCGTCTTTTGTCAAAACAGTCCAACCATCACGTAAAAATTTAATTTCTTTGACGCCCATATTAATCATCGGTTCAATAGCAACCACCATGCCTTCTACAAACTTCTTTCCGCGTCCACGACGTCCGTAATTTGGCATGTTTGGATCTTCATGCATCGTTCTTCCCAATCCGTGTCCAACCAATTCGCGCACAACACCATATCCGTGTGCTTCACAATATTTTTGAATGGCAAAACCAACATCACCAACGCGATTGCCTGCTTTAAACTCACGAATCCCAACATACAAGGATTCTTTCGTGACTTTCAACAGCTTTTCCGTTTCCGGATCAATTTCTCCCACAGGAAACGTATACGCATGATCGCCGTAAAATCCATTCTTAATGGCGCCACAATCTATCGAAATAATATCGCCTTCTTGAAGTGGCGTATTATTTGGAATTCCGTGTACTACTTGTGCGTTAGGACTCATGCAAAGCGTATTTGGAAAATCGTACAAGCCTAAAAAGCCTGGAATCGCATCGTGATCGCGAATAAATTCTTCCGCCAAGGTATCTAAATGTAAAGAGGTAACGCCAGGTTTAATTTCGCTGGCTAACATTCCCAATGTTTTGGAAACAATCAACGCACTCTCGCGCATCAATTCAATTTCTTCTCGTGTTTTCGGTTTGATCATTTCTTTAGAAAGGAAAACAATCCTTTTTTCTTTTTTAATGTTTCTTCTGGTGATTGATTGGTGAGGAGTTGATATATTTTTCCCCAACCTATAAATCCGCCAATATTTCTATCGTCAATAAAATAGTCCGCGTTGATCTTTCGGCTTACTTTTCCGTCAAAAATTTCTTCTGGATAACTGTTGTTTACAGCATAAAAATCAATGCCATTGTCTTTGCAAAATTTTACAGCTTCGTCTAATTTTCGCCCGCTTCTGTATGTCCATAAAATCAAGCGATGTCCGTCTTGCTCCAATCGTTTCAAGGTTTCAAAAGCAAAAATTTTTGGAGCTCCAATTTTCGGATATGCGTCGTCTACAATAGTACCATCAAAATCTACTGCAATCAGTAAGCTTTCTTTCACAATCATTCCACGTCCTGTTTTATGCTTGCAAAGCTACAAAGAATTGCGGTTTATTCCGCATACGTATGTTTATAGTCTTCTCCCAATAAAATTTGTAACATATCTTTTTCTAAAGAAGTTACGGGCGATTCTACAATTCGGTTAAGTTCTTTTCCATCTTTATAGAAGATAAATGTTGGTACATTGGTAATATTAAAACCGTCTTCCAAATGCTCAGGAGTTGTCTTGTCTTCGTCTACAGTAATGATTTCATACTTACTTCCGCTTCCATCTTTCAAAAATAGATGAGCAGTTGCTAAAACTTGAAAAAAATGAGGCACTTGTAGTTGACTATCTTCGCACCAAGTACCCATAAATATTTTTATGTTTACATCTTTGAATGATGGCATTTTTTCCATAATTTTCATATCAATCATGCTTTCATATTCGGAATAGTTTGGAGAATACCAAACGTCATAAGGTGCAGACGAAATTGTTTTTAGCGATTGAACTCCTGTCAAAATTGGCAATTTCTCTTCTTCTTCTTCTTCTTCTTTTGTTTCAACCTCTTTCGTAGGTATTGTTTTTTCTTTTTCAGGTTGAGTTGCCTTTTTTTCATCTTTGCATGCAAAAAACGCTAAAACGATTACGATATATAAAATCTTTTTCATCAGATAAGTGATTTTTGTGTCATTAATTCAGGTTGAGGAATTCCGATCATTTGTAAGATTGTTGGTGCAATATCACCCAAAACACCATCTTTAATCTCTTTAATGTCTTCATCAATCAAAATAATAGGCACAGGATTCGTTGTGTGTGCAGTGTTTGGACTTCCGTCCGGATTGATCATCGTGTCACAATTTCCGTGATCGGCAATGACAATCGTACTATATCCGTGCTTTTGCGCAACTTCAATAATTGTTTTGGCGCATTCGTCCACCACTTCACAGGCTTTTACCGCTGCGGCGAAATCTCCGGTATGTCCAACCATATCTGGATTGGCAAAATTTAAACACACAAAGTCAGCCACTTCTTTTTCTAATTCCGGAATGATTTTATCACGAATATCATACGCGCTCATTT
>CAZHSA010000438.1:0-3065 GCA_964535135.1 uncultured Kordia sp. | reverse complement strand
AACGGCAAAGCAAGGACGTGATCGTATGTTTCAAGCCATCTTGCCATTACGTGGTAAAATATTGAACGTAGAGAAGGCAATGCAACACAAAGTATTTGAAAATGAAGAAATCAAAAACATTTTCACCGCTTTAGGAGTTACCATTGGAACCGAAGAAGACAGCAAAGCATTAAACCTTTCAAAACTAAGATATCATAAAGTTGTAATTATGTGTGATGCCGATGTCGATGGATCGCATATTGCAACGTTAATCTTAACATTTTTCTTCCGTTATATGAAAGAACTCATTGAAAACGGACATATTTACATTGCTGCACCACCATTATACTTGGTGAAAAAAGGAGCCAAACGTAGATATGCTTGGGACGATCAAGAGCGTGATGCTATTTTAGAAGAATTTGGTCAAGGTGCCAACATTCAACGATACAAAGGTCTTGGAGAAATGAACGCGGAACAATTATGGGATACCACCATGAATCCAGAATTCAGAACCTTACGTCAAGTCATGATCGATAATGGAGGAGAAGCCGATCGTGTATTCTCCATGTTGATGGGAGACGAGGTACCACCACGTAGAGAATTTATTGAGAAAAATGCTGTATACGCAAACATTGACGCGTAAAACACAATATTTATAACTGAAAACGGCTGTTTTAAAACCTTTAAAACAGCCGTTTTTTTATATCCTAATTTCTTATTCTTTAATAAATTGAGAAACTGTTGTATCTCCATCTTTAAATGTGGTTTTCATTATATAAATACCTGGTTTTAAAAACGATACATCAATCGTATTTTGTTGTTGAGAAACTTTTGATTCAAAAACTGTCGCGCCAACGAATGAAAGCACGTTTATTCTTTCTACAGCATATCCTTTTAAATCTAAAAACAGCTTCTTTTTAACAGGATTCGGATACATCAGGATCTTTTTCTCATCAAACTTTTTATTTGAAAGTGTAAAATTACCATGTACAGCTCTGTTGCCTTCAGGTGTGTCAATAATTAATTGTTTATTGCCACCGCCCAAATCAATAACTTGATAATTAAAAGTTCTCATCTCATTATCGTTTCCCATCATAATGGTAAAAAGATATTGACTTTCTAGTGTGCAAGCGCTCTGGCAATTGCCCAGAGTTATGCTTACAAAATCAACGGTAAAAGTGCCCGGATTAAAAATTAATGATGCTCCAGGATTAAACACGTAATTAATATCTCCTGCGGTCGCTTGGAATTCGTAGATGTTAGGCGAAGTCTCATAAAACGAAATTCCCGCATTGTTAATGCCCTGCACGGGCTCTACATTAATAGTATTTCCATTAATGACCATGCTGTGTAGTTTCCAAGGAATGTCAATCAAATCCTGTTGTGCAAACCCTGATATACAAAATAGGAGAGCACATAAAAGTAGTGTAGTTTTTTTCATGTCGTAATCTTTAAGATAAATGTACGAAAAAACAAGTCGTAGATAGAAAGGCATATACCGTAAATTTGTTTAAATTTATAAAATTGAATAAAATAAACATTTTTACTCGTCTGATGGTGAGTGTGTTGTTTTGTGGGGTGCTAAATAGGGTGAATTTCCTGTGTATACTTTTCAATGATTTCATTATTTTTATAGCAATAAAAAACCTACACGTATTATGAAAAAAAGAATTACTTTACTGGTATTATTGTGTTTTTCGTCATTACAAGCGCAAGAGTTAGAAAGTCTTTTACTAGCTGGTGAAGATGCTAATAAACTTACGGAAAACTATATGAGTCCCTTAATGGAAGGACTCTTATTTAGTATGAATGGTGGTTGGTATACAACCGCAAAGACACACAAAAAATTTGGTTTTGATATCACTATTTCAGCAAATGCTAGCTTTGTGCCTGATGCGCGTCAAAACTTTACATTCAGTCCTGCTGATTACCAATTTTTAGTGACTGCTAATGGTGAAACGTCCATTCCAACAGTGATGAGTGAAAATAGTACAGAAACGACCATTGATGTTCGTATTCCCATTGATGGAACTAATACATTCAAAGTAGGAAGTTTTGAAATGCCAGGCGGAATTGCAGAAGATTTTCCTATAAATGCGGTCCCTGCACCTATGCTTCAAGTTGGCATTGGATTGCCTACAAAAACAGATTTAAAAATACGCTATGTGCCTCAGTTAAATTTTGATGATGATGTGAAAGCAGGTCTCATCGGGATAGGATTGCAACATGACATTACCCAATACTTAGGTCCCATAAACAAGCTACCACTCAATGTCTCCATTTTAGCTGCATTTACTAGATTGAATGCCAGTTATGATATCAATGATGATAGTTTTTCAGATAATGTGTCTGTAAGAAATGGAGAAGCAGAATTTACAATGAATGCGTGGACCATTCAAGCTTTGGGCTCGTTAGACTTCAAAATTGTAACACTTTATGGTGGATTTGGATACAATCGAGGGAAATCAGAAATCAATATCAACGGTGATTACAACCTAAGTTACGATGTAGAAGATGAAAATGGAAATACAATTTCTACCATTGCCGAAACCATTACAGATCCAGTAGCTCTTGATTTTGAAGCAAGCGGAATTCGCACCACACTTGGAGCGCGCTTAAATTTAGGGCCTATAAAAATCTTTGGCGACTACACTTTTCAGAAATTCAATACATTAAGTGCTGGTTTGGCGGTAAGTATTCGATAAGATATTTGAGATAAATATTTCTTAATAACATTGCTTTTCAATGTAAAAAATAAGAACTTTGTAACTTTAAACAATACATCAAATAAAATATAAAGAATATGAAAGTTACAGTTGTAGGAGCAGGAGCCGTTGGTGCTAGTTGCGCAGAATATATTGCAATCAAAAATTTTGCTTCAGAAGTTGTTTTATTAGACATTAAAGAAGGATATGCTGAAGGGAAAGCTATGGATTTAATGCAAACCGCTTCTTTGAATGGATTTGATACAAAAATCACAGGTAGTACAAGTGACTACTCTAAAACAGCTGGTAGTAATATTTGTGTCATTACTTCTGGAATTCCACGTAAACCAGGAATGACACGTGAAGAATTAATCGGAATCA
>CAZHSA010000437.1:0-3128 GCA_964535135.1 uncultured Kordia sp. | reverse complement strand
AAAACCTTTCAGTGTTACTGGAAGGTTTTTTTGTGGGATAAGTTTTGAGTGCGTAATTACTCTTCAGATACAGAATCTTCACCACATTCTAACGAATCCGCAATTTTCTGCAAATCTTTTTCACCAGAATGATATACATCTTCGTGGAAAGCATTTAGTTTTTTGAGAAGTTTCAATAGCTTCACCTTCCTTGTAAAATCTGCGCTAATCCACAACTATCAAATATTATCTTTATATTTGTTTAACGAAAAACAAAAAAGGCTAAACAAATAGTTTAATAAAGAATTTATTCCAAATAAAAGCAATGAAAAAGCTACTCATTTTGTTAATTTCTCTTGGTTCGTTCTTTACTTCCAACGCACAAGTTGTAGGAGAAGTGGCAGGAAAAGTCACAGATGAAAAAGGAACTCCAATTCCTGGAGCCAACGTTATTATTGAAGGTACTACATTTGGTGCACAAACAGATTTTGATGGAAATTACCGAATTACGAAAGTACCGCCAGGTTCCTACAATCTTACCGTAAGTTATCAAGGCTTCGAAAATCAGACGGAATATAATATTATTGTGCGCTCCAAAGGAACGCCTTCCTACAATTTTACCTTAAAAGAATCCAAAGAGTTTTTGGACGCAGTAATTATTACCAATGCCGACAAAATAAGTCGCCCAAAAGAAACACCGTTGTCCACACAATCGCTATCGGCAGTGGAAATTGCAACCTATCCCGGAAGTAACAATGATGTGGTGCAAGTAGCGCAAACGCTTCCTGGAGTTTCGCCGTCAATTGGTGGATTTCGAAACGATTTAATTATTCGTGGTGGTGCGCCAAACGAAACGGTGTACTATTTAGACGGTATGGAAATTCCGAACATCAATCACTTTAGTACGCAAGGAAGTGCGGGCGGACCTGTAGGAATGATCAATGTGTCGTTTATTGACAATGTAACACTGTCTACTTCGGCATTTGGTGCGCAATACGACAATCCATTGTCTGGAACCTTACAATTTAGTCAGCGAAGAGGAAACACCAGAAATTTTACAGGAAACTTTCGTGTGAGTGCAAGTGAAGCGGCGCTTACGCTAGAAGGTCCATTATTTAAAGGAACGAATGAAGAAAGCAAAACGACTATTTTAGCTTCGGTACGTCGTAGTTATTTACAATTTTTATTTGAAGCGATTGGATTGCCATTCAGACCAAATTATTGGGATTATCAGTTTAAAGTTGAACATGAAATTGACGCGTTTAACACCGTAAGTTTACTCGGTTTGGGTTCTATTGATGATTTTTCGGTAGAAGCGCCAGACGATTTTGACGCTGAACAGCAAGCACAGCTAGAGCAAGCGCCTTTTATTGATCAGCGAACAAATGCAATTGGTTTAACGTGGAAAAAACGTTTCAAAGACGGTTCAGGATATATGCAAACGACGTTGAGTAATAATACATTGGTCAACGAATTTACACGCTACGAAGATCCTGAAAATGAAACAGGTGTGTTTTTTAACAACGATTCTCGCGAGTCTGAAACCAAACTTCGTTATCAACTCACCAAATTTTATGACGATTGGAAATTTACCACAGGTTTCAACGCGCAATATTCTGATTATGAAAATAATACCATCAACTTAACAGACAACATCGCGTTTAATACTGAAATTGACTTTATGAAGTATGGCTTTTTTGCGAATGTAACGAAGAGCTTTTTCAACGATAAATTAGATGTTTCGTTTGGTTTTAGAATGGATGACGATTCGTTTACGAGTGAAGACAATTTCCTTTCAACGTTCTCACCACGACTTTCAGCATCGTATGAATTTGCAGAAAACTGGCGTTTAAATGGTTCCGTTGGGCGTTATTTTAAACTGCCACCATATACAATCTTAGGATTTAGAGACAATCAGGGAATGCTGATCAATCAAAATTCAGAATATACCGTAAGTGATCATTATGTCATTGGCTTGCAACACTATTTCAGTCCATCATCAAGCATTTCTTTAGAAGGATTTTACAAACGATATGACGATTACCCAGTTTCTGTGTTAGATGGTGTTTCATTAGCCAATAAAGGAGCCGATTTTGAAGTTTTAGGAAGTGAAGACGTAGAAACGGTTGGACAAGGAAGAAGCTATGGGTTGGAATTGCAATTTCAGCAAAAGCTGACCAATAATTTTTATGGAATTTTCGCGTATACGTTCTTTTACAGTGAATTTACAGGATTTGACCGCAATGAGTTTGTTCCTTCAGTTTGGGACAGTCGTCATTTAATTTCCTTTACAGGAGGATACAAATTGAAGAAAAACTGGGAAGTAAGTGCACGCTATCGTTTTGCAGGAAATACGCCGTTTGTGCCAACAAATGAAGCGGCAACGTTAGCAAACTACCCAGAAGTAGTATTGGATTATAATCGCTTAGGCGAAGAAAAACTAGATGTATTCAGTCAGTTAGACGTACGAATTGATAAAAAGTGGAATTTTGAAAAGCTATCGTTAAATGTCTTTGTAGAAGCGCAAAACATTTTAGGACAAGACATTCCGCAAACGCCACAATTTGGGTTGGCAAGAGACATGAGTGGAAACATTGCACAACCAAGAAGTTTACAGCAAATAGAAACCGATTCTGGACAAGTAATTCCAAGTTTAGGAATTGTAATAGATTTTTAGACAGATTTTTTATGGAACCGGCAAAAGCCTCTTGATGAATCGAGAGGCTTTCTCCTTGACAAAAACTATATAAACTTATGAATTAATTAAGTTGTCAAGGTTTAATATTTTGGTACATAGCAAATTTGATATTGCCGTAAACAAAGCGTGTTTTCTAATCTTTGATGGACATGCTTTTTAATATTCGATGCTATTTTAAAATATATATTGGTTTGTGTATGTTCGTCGGTTAAAGATTCTAGAAGCAAAAAAATACTATTCAAATCCTGGTCTGCAAAGTCATCAATTATTTCAATAATGAGCGTGTTATTTGATTTAATGATACAAGAAACCATAGGAATGAAATGTAATTTAATGTCAGTTCTATATAACTGATTCAATTAATATTTATAATAAGTTTAAAAGCCTTCTGTTACAAACCACGTTTTCAGTTTTTTACTTTCGTTTTAGCTCATGTGGTTTCTATTTTATT
>CAZHSA010000436.1:0-3161 GCA_964535135.1 uncultured Kordia sp. | reverse complement strand
ACGCTTTACCACCATCTAATTCGTCTTGCCATTTCTTTAATTCATCCCACTTACCATCAGCAGCTAATTGCGCTTGTGCTGGCCAAGTATCAGTTACGTGATTTCCACGAACACCTGAAATGATTTCAGAAATTTTTGCTGGTTCAGTTTTCGCTAATTCAGCGAATGTTGAAATTCCAGCTTCTACTAAAGTTGATGCAATTTTAGGACCAATTCCTTCAATTTTCTTTAAATCATCTGCTTTAGCAGTAGTTGCTTTTTTAGCTGCAGGCTTTTCTGCTGCTGGTTTTGCAACTTCTTTTTTAGCTTCTTTCTTTGGTGCTGCTTTTTTAGCTCCTGAAGCTACAATGTTTTCAATAACAATTTCTGTTAAAGACTGACGGTGCCCATTTTTTACACGGTATCCTTTACGTCTTTTCTTCTTGAAAACAATCACTTTATCACCTTTAAGGTGCTTTAAAACTTTTGCCTCTACTGCGGCTCCGTTTATAGCTGGGGCGCCAATAGTAACTTGTCCGTTGTCATCTAATAAAAGAACATTATCGAAAGTAACTTTCTTTCCTTCTTCTACTGCCAAACGATGAACAAATACTTTTTGGTCTTTCGCAACTTTAAATTGCTGCCCTGCCATCTCTACAATTGCATACATAGCGTATCGTTTAATTAATTAATTTTATCCAAAAATGGACGCAAATATACATCTAATTAATTAATCTACAAATACTTCTACGGTAGTTTATTGCCAATATTCCAACTTGGCTTAAATTTTTGCATAAATAGGAGACTTAAAACAACGGTAGACGCGAATCCCTCTATCAAAATGATGAACAGTAAAAGGCCTGGTTCTTTAGAAACACTTCCAACA
Organism: uncultured Kordia sp.; assembly: GCA_964535135.1. Classification (GTDB taxonomy): domain Bacteria; phylum Bacteroidota; class Bacteroidia; order Flavobacteriales; family Flavobacteriaceae; genus Kordia. Next base: position 2,296 of record CAZHSA010000436.1, on the reverse strand, counting down.
CTCATCGCCATAATTTTCTCGGCAAATTCTACATCAATATGAAAAATATAGATGGCCATAAAAAAGGTGAATACCAGCGTAGCTATGAATCCTGAGAAGATTCCGACTTTAAATCCTTCAAAATAATTGAAGTTAACACCGCTTTCTTTTTTGGTGTTTTTAATAACGCTGTAGATACCGAAGGCGACAATGGCTCCATTAAGTAAACGCAACCAAGGATTTTCATGTAAGCCAACTATTCGAACTAGTAAAAAGTAAAAAATAAGTCCTAAAGCTATCAAAACACCGTATTTAATAATTTTCTTTTCCATAATATTTTGGGGTTTTTAGTTAGTAATTAACTGATTCCCTTTAATATACGAAAAATTGAACACTTACTAAAATAATCATAAATTTAACAGTTTACTTGTGAGATGTAACAATTTTATAGAACTTGCGTCAGATCTAAAATAACTCAAAGTCAAAAAAAGTTTAATGCAATGAAAAAAAGACTATTTTCAATAGCTTCTTTAATGCTTGTAGGCTTGTTTGCCCAAGCACAAGAAGTTACGTTTGAAGAATACGATCTAGACAACGGTCTGCACGTAATTCTTCATCAGGATAATACAGCTCCTGTAGTTACAACATCTGTAATGTATGATGTTGGTGGAAAAGATTTAGGAGGCGACAGCAATCCTGAACGCACAGGTTTTGCTCACTTCTTCGAGCATTTATTGTTTGAAGGAACAGAAAATATTGGCCGCGGACAGTGGTTTAAAATTGTATCCTCAAACGGTGGAAGCAACAATGCAAATACTTCTAATGATAGAACGTACTATTATGAAGTATTTCCTTCTAACAATTTAGAATTAGGTTTATGGATGGAGTCGGAACGTATGTTACATCCAGTGATCAATCAAATTGGCGTAGATACTCAAAGTGAAGTTGTAAAGGAAGAAAAAAGACAACGTTACGACAACCAGCCTTATGGACAATTATTGTTTGTTGTGAGTGAGAATATCTTCAAAAAACACCCTTACAAAAACAAAAATATTGGAGAAATGGAGCATTTAGATGCTGCTACGCTTGATGAATTTAAAGCATACTTCAAAAAATATTATGTCCCAAACAATGCTACGTTAGTTGTTGCAGGAGATATTGATATTGCAAAAACGAAGAAAATGGTCAAAGATTACTTTGGCGCCATTCCAAGAGGAAAAGATATCGTACGAAACTTTCCAAAAGAAGATCCGATCACAGAACAATTTAATGTAAAATTTGAAGATTCAAACATTCAAATTCCTGCTATTGTTGCAGCGTATAGAACTCCTGGGTTTACAACAAGAGACGCACGCGTTTTAGATATGATTTCTAGCTACTTAAGTAGTGGAAAAAGCTCTAAATTATACAAGCGCTTAGTAGAAGACAAAAAAATGGCATTGGCAGTACAAGCTGTGAATTTCAGTCAAAAAGATTACGGAACATACGCACTATTTTCACTTCCTTTAGGCGATAACTCATTGGAAGATTTATTAGCTGAAATGGACGATGAAATCAAGAAGCTTCAAACAGAACTCATTTCTGACAGAGATTACCAAAAACTTCAAAATAAATTTGAGAACAACTTTGTAAACTCAAATTCGAGTGTAGAAGGAATTGCAAACTCTTTAGCGAGATACAATGTAATGTATGGTGATACGAATTTAATCAATACTGAAATTGATATCTACAGATCTATCACTAGAGAGGAAATCAGAGAAGTTGCTAATAAGTACTTAAAGCAAAATCAACGTATGCTTTTAGAATATGTACCTGCTGAAAAAACAGAAAAAAAATAAAAAATAAAAGATGAAAACAAAAATAGTTTCACTTCTTGTATTGTTTGTGGCCTCACTCACAATGCAAGCTCAAATAGATAGATCGGTTCAACCAAAACCAGGTCCTGCACCAAAAGTTAATATTGGAAAACCAAACACGTTTACCTTAAAAAATGGTTTAACTGTAATGGTTGTGGAAAACAACAAATTACCACGTGTTTCTGCAACGCTTAATATCGACAATCCACTTATTGTAGAAGGAAATAAAGCCGGAATTACTGACTTAGTAAGTTCATTACTAGGAAGTGGTTCTACTTCTATTAAAAAAGAAGATTTTAACGAAGAAGTTGATTTCTTAGGTGCGCGCTTGGGCTTCGGATCAAGCGGTGGTTCTGCCAGTGGTTTGTCCAAATACACAAATAGAATTTTAGAGCTTATGGCCGATGCAGCCATTAATCCGCTATTAACAGAAGAAGAATTTCAAAAAGAAAAGGACAAAC
>CAZHSA010000435.1:0-3178 GCA_964535135.1 uncultured Kordia sp. | reverse complement strand
AAAAACTATTCCTTATTCGCTAATTGCCCACAAGCAGCATCAATATCTTTTCCGCGTGAACGTCTTACCGTAACGGTGATTCCATTTTGTTCTAGCGAATCCACATACCGATCAATAGCTTTGTTACTTGCTTGTTGAAACTGTCCGTCATCAATAGGATTGTATTCTATGAGATTGACTTTGCTTGGTACGTCTTTGCAGAATTTTACCAAGGCATTGATATCTTTTTGCTGATCGTTGATGCCATCCCAAACTACATATTCGTAGGTAATTTTGTTTTTAGTCTTGTCATACCAATATGCCAAGGCTTCTTTTAAATCGTTGAGTGGAAAGTGTTCGTTGAACGGCATAATATCCGTTCGCACTTCGTCGATAGCGGAATGCAATGAAACTGCAAGTTTGAATTTAACTTCATCATCCGCCATTTTTTTGATCATTTTTGGCACGCCCGAAGTTGATACTGTAATTCGTTTTGGAGACATTCCCAAGCCTTCATCCGACGTAATTTTTTCAATCGCTTTCAATACATTGTTATAATTCATCAACGGTTCGCCCATTCCCATGAATACGATGTTTGACAACGGTCTGTTATGATACAATCTGCTTTCGCGATCAATTGCAAGAACTTGATCGTAAATCTCATCAGGATTGAGGTTTCGCATGCGTTTTAATCGCGATGTCGCACAAAATTTACAATCTAAACTACAGCCAACCTGACTCGACACACACGCAGTGGTTCGTGTACTTGTTGGAATTAATACAGATTCTACAATGAGTCCGTCATGCAAACGCACCGCATTTTTGATAGTACCATCAGTACTACGCTGCATTTTGTCCACATGAATATGATTGATGACAAAGTTTTCTTCTAACATTTTACGTGTTTCTTTTGAAACATTTGTCATGTCTTCAAAATTGTGTGCACCTTTTTGCCACAACCATTCATAGACTTGATTTCCGCGAAACGCTTTGTCTCCTTGTGATATAAAGAATTCTCGAAGTTGTTCTTTGCTCAATGCACGTATGTCCTTCTTCACTGCTTGTTTCATGCTGCAAAAATAGGGAGAATTTGTGAGTTTTTAGTTTTGTAATCACAGCAATATAATTTCCCAAAAGCGAATTAAAAAAAGAAAACGGATACGGTAGTTACTGTTTTATTTCAATTTCCAACTCAAAATCACCTTCTGTTAAACCTTCTGCGCCTACAACTGCTATCACAATTTTATACGGACGGTTGATGGCATTTACGCGAACTTTTCGGGTGTGATCTTGGGTTTTTCCTCTCCATTTTCGATCCCATTTAGAATCTTCTTCACAAGTAATACAACTACTTAGGTTTGGCGGTAATTGCTCATTATTCAAACCAACTTGATACGCATATAAGCTAAAGTTTTGTTTTTTATTTTTTGGAATGACTTTGATAAACATTTCCGAACGCTTCGGGATGATCGTTGAATAAAATACTTGCTTCCCTGTAAATTTTTGATTTTTAGTCGCTGGAAAACACGCTACACTACTGTTAGATGCAAAAGATAAATCGTGAATAATTTCACCAGTTGATAGGTTTCCGCTAGTTCTTGTAATTGCGCCTGTTGTTTCTATTGTAGTTACCTTGAGTGTTGGCGTTGTTTTAATCGTTTCTTCTACTCCTCCATTTAGTTTTATTTCCAACGTAAAATCTCCTTCCGTTAAACCTTCAGCGCCTACGACACCTATGACTACTTTATACGATCGGTTGATAGCGTTCAATCGAACTTGTCTTGTGTGATCTTGTGTTTTTCCTTTCCAATTACGATCCCATTTAGAGCTTTCTTCGCAGGTAATACAACTACTTAAATTTGGCGGCAATTGATCATTCATTTCGCCAACCATGTATGCATATAGACTAAAGTTTTGATTTTGATTTTTTGGAACAACTTTGATAAACATTTCGGAACGTTTTGGAATCGTAGTGGTATAAAGCACGTGATTCCCCGTAAATTTTTGATTTTTAGTCGCAGGAAAACACGCCACACTACTATTAGAAGCCCAAGATAAATCGGCAATTTTATGACCATCTGCCAAAGTTCCTGGCTCAGAAACTGTCCAATTTGGTTTGACTTTTATATGTTTCGGTTCCATAGGATTGTCTTGTGCAAAAGCATAATTAGTAATTAATAAACAAAAGAATACGTATAAAATATTTGTTTTCATAAGGTGATGGTTATAGTGTATTTTAAATAATGCGCGTATGTAACATAGTAAATGTAGCAAAAAAACAACCTTGTAAAAGTGTACGTGTATTTTTGGTTTGTAATTCTGTATAGATAACCAATTCCCTACTATTATGATGTATACTAACAATATTCCATAAAAAAATCCTGCCGAAAGACAGGATTTTATATATGTTATGTGTTTTCTATTTATAGAATCAACATTGCGTCACCATACGAGTAGAATTGATATCCTTCTTTAATCGCTTCTTCATACGCTTTTAAGATGAAATCGTGACCTGCAAAGGCAGAAACCATCATTAAGAGTGTTGATTTTGGCGTGTGGAAGTTTGTAATCATACAATTTGCAATGCTAAACTCGTACGGAGGAAAGATAAACTTATTTGTCCAACCTTCATATTCGTTCAACGTTAAGTCTGATGATACAGAACTTTCTAACGCACGCATTACGGTCGTTCCAACCGCACATACTTTACGCTTATTTTTCTTAGCGCTATTTACCGTTTCTACAGCATTTGACATAATTTTCAATTCCTCAGAATCCATTTTATGCTTCGATAAATCTTCAACTTCTACAGGATTAAATGTTCCTAAACCTACGTGCAACGTGATTTCTGAAAAGTCAATTCCTTTGATCTCCAAACGTTTTAACAAGTGCTTTGAAAAGTGTAAACCAGCCGTTGGAGCTGCAACAGCGCCTTCTTCTTTAGCATAAATAGTTTGGTAACGCTCTTCATCTTCTGGCTCTACATCTCTTTTTATGTATTTTGGAAGTGGCGTTTGTCCAAGTTCGCTAAGTTTCGTTCTGAATTCTTCATACGAACCATCATATAAGAAACGTAAGGTACGTCCTCTTGAAGTAGTATTGTCAATAACCTCTGCAACTAAACTTTCATCTTCACCAAAATATAATTTGTTTCCAATTCTAATTTTTCTCGCCGGATCAACCAAAACATCCCATAAAC
>CAZHSA010000434.1:0-3188 GCA_964535135.1 uncultured Kordia sp. | reverse complement strand
ACACGCTCATGCTTCAACATATACTGCATAAAATCAAATGCAGGAATTGCCATCACGCGACTCATTTCAGGCTCAATAATAGTGTAGTTTTCTTTAGAACAGCCTTCCATTAAATCCCAAATGTCATCGTTGTTTTCTTGAATGATTTCTGCAATTTGCTCCACACAAGCAGTGTCTTTTATCTTTTGTCCGTAAATAGCGCGTACATCATCCAAGTCAAATTTATGCGGTAAATAGATGCTTTCAAAAGTGAAATTATCATGTTTTTTCGCAAGAAAATTCAATTTGTCTTTAATGTAGCCAGGAAACATTTCAGTTGCTGCGACTGAATTTAAAATTGCAGAAAATTCATTCGATTTGTTGATAATGCCACCGTTACAAGTATTCATAATTGAATCCATGACAGACTTCACATACGCCGATTTATCATTGATGATATTAATAAACACCGTTTCTTTACTTTTAGCGTTCGGCTTTAATTCATTAATGGCTTCATACAATTTATACGCAGACAACAATCCCGAATTTTCATAAATTCCACCATCATTGTATTGTCCTTCACCTTCAATCGTTGCTGCAGGACTAATCAACGGAAATCTATTCGTAGTAGAAGCTGCATTGTAAAAACTCAACGTTTCGTTATTGCCCAATTCTAAAATATCATTCGCGCCTAAATACAACATTGATTTTGCATGATCATTCTGGACAGGAATTGAAACGGCCATTCCTTGTCGTCCTTTAATATTCGTCGTATTACTAATAAGAATTGGGAAACGTTGATTTCGATCCGTATACATTTCATACCAAAACTGTCGGTACGAAGTAGAATCAAACTCCTTTTGTGTAAGCGCAGGATTTACATATTTTGCATACGTATGCATGGCTGCGGTTGAACGATCTTTCCCAATCAAATCCATCGGAAATAACATGTGTGTAAACCAATCGCGACCGAGTAAATGCGCCAAATCCATTGACAGTATATTTTCGGTTCCAATCTTTCGAATGATGGAATCGCGAAATTGCAGATCGTCATTTTGATGTTTGATTGCTGAATAATTCACCAAACCAATCGTTCCGCCAGATGCGCCCGATAAACACACGGTTTTGTCATACAAAGTTCCGTCTTTATCCAAGGCATTCAATACGGTCATTGTCCACGCATTGGCTTTCATTCCGCCACCATAACAACCAATATAATAACGTGTGTCTGGCAGATTTTCAATATATTTTTCAAGATTGATGGTTTTTGGCGTAACTGTTTCTTTAATTTTGGCTAAATCAAACAAATTATTGGCTGTGCTTTCATTATGACGCGCTAAATAGTTGAACACAACCAATACCAATATGACTCCGTACACGGTGAATCGGAAATTAGATTTTTGTGCTTTCGCGAATTCATCCTCAGACAAATTATAATACATAAAATGCTTCAAAATGATCACAATGATTCCGTACAGCAGAAAAAACGCAGATACAATAATGATAATCGCATTGACGTGCAAGGCAGCCGCAGGATATATATTAATTCCTAAGAAAAACAACAAGTTTGCCGCACCAAAATAGGAAATCACTTTTAGGAAAATGATATTGTTGCTCACTGCGCCTAAACTAAAATTTTTGATTCTCAGTTTTGCAAGTTTCTTAAAGAAAGGTGTTTGTCCAAAAAAGTTATTTCGTTGAAACATGCTAATAATCGCTTGCTTCTTTTCTGCTCGTGAGCGTGTGTCAAGTTCATTATGCATCAAAGGAAAACTGTTGATGACTGCTTCGTTATTTTCATCAAAAAAGGCATATTTAAACAACGTACGAAACGTTCGGTAATACGTATAAGTAATCGCTTGAAGCGAAATGCACAACAAACTTAAAATTACTGTGGTGTAGTTATACGGATGTTCAAACCAAACTAATAAAAAGAACAGTGTAAAATGTGCAGCCAACGTCACAATGACAAAAATGACATAGGTTTTAATTGGGTTGTTCAGTTTTTTACCTTCGGTTCCCGCAAAATATAAATCGCGCCCAGTATCATTCGCTTCGCGCAAACCGTTCGCATAGTACAAACGCCATTTGTCTTTTTGTTTCTTCAGTACATATAACCAAACAATCAAACTGACGAGCAACAGCGGCACAAATCCGCTCAATTCCACTCCGAAACCAAAATTCGTATCTGCCGTATAGGCAACCATATAAAAGATCGCTGCATAAAAAAATACACCAATGATACGACGTAAAAAACTCAAATCACTTTCATACGCAACGCTATCAGGCGTACTTTTGCCAGCCTTATTTTTATACCAAACAATCCCAAAAATGCTAAAAATGCGATACATTTTCCAGTCTTTATCTTGAAATTTCCGGTTCGATTTTGAGAGTAAAAAATAATTTGGATAATGCGAAAGGACAATGCAATAAATAGGCGCAAAGGCTAAGAGTAGCACAAAAACAAACCAAAACGGATGGTAATACAAATCGACAATGATAGAGTTGAGTTGCGGCGCTTTCGGTAAGGTGAGCCCAATGATAAACAAGAAGAATAAGCTAATCCATGAGGAATACATAAATTCTTTTAACAACACCAAACGATCGCGCAATGAAAAACGAATCCACGTCAACAATACCAATAGAAAAGTAATAGCGTAAAATCCAATTTTAATACTGACAATCGTTTTCGGATATTCTTTGTTCCACAAATAGTAAAAGTTTTCGATACAATCAAACGTGTACGCCAAACTCGCCAAAACGAGAAAAACGTTGAAAAGGATTTTGACGTTGTGCTTGGTGGCTTTCTTGTGAATATACTCTCCAATACTATAAAATAGGAGGAACGCCCACACAAAATCGAAGATGAAGAACGCAATGAAAATGATTTCTTGATACAAGCTTGTGTGTTTAAAAAACCAAGAACTTTTAACACCTTCTTCCGTAAACTGTGGATGTGTTATCCAATCGTAAATATGAAACATTTTTCCACAAACGATCATCAAAAGCGTTAGAATGATGAAAAGGATAACGTAAAACTTAGGTTTGTTTTTTTGTTCAGGTTTTTCAGCTGAACTCAACGGATGTGTATCTGTAGTACTCATGGTGTAGTTTTTAAGACAACTATGTAATTTTTTTCCATCACATAATTACAGCTAAAGCTACAAATCATATTTTAAAATTAAAATACTTATTTGTGTGTATTTTGA
>CAZHSA010000433.1:0-3190 GCA_964535135.1 uncultured Kordia sp. | reverse complement strand
CAATAGCCTTCGTACTGATAACTTACGGTTTTATGTTTGTCAATACTTTGCGGAATGATTTCTTTTCCAAAATCAACCGTATCTGGATTGTCCATCAATTTAATGAGCAAATCTCTGTTGAAAATATAAATTCCCATCGACGCCAAATACAAACGCTTCTCTTTCTTCATTTCCTTACTCACGTCCGATTTCCATTCTGGCAACAAATCTGCCGCAGGCTTTTCAATAAAAGAGGTAATTACATTCTCATCATTCGTTTTCATGATTCCAAACGACGTGGCATCTTTCGCATTTACCGGATACGTTGCAATAGATATTTCTGCATTAGACGCTTCATGCTGTTTGATCATTTCGTTAAAATCCATCTGATACAATTGATCTCCCGAAAGGATTAACGCATATTCAAAATCATTTTTTAAAAAGTGATGCATGCTTTGTCGTACTGCATCAGCCGTTCCTTGAAACCACTTGTCACTCGTAATGGTCTGTTCTGCCGCAAGGACATCTACAAAAGCCGAACTAAAGAAACTAAAGTGATAGGTATTTGAAATATGCTTATTCAACGAAGCCGAATTAAACTGCGTTAACACATACATACGTTTGATGTCTGAGTTGATACAGTTTGAAATTGGAATGTCTACCAATCTATATTTTCCAGCAATTGGCACCGCTGGCTTGGAACGTGCTTCCGTTAATGGATAGAGTCGTGAACCTTGTCCGCCTCCGAGAATGATACTTAGTACTTTGTCGTTAATCATGATAAATTATATGATGGATTTATATAGGTTTTCAGTTTGTTTTGCAATGGCTTTCCAGTCAAAAAAGTCTTCTACACGCTTTCTGCCTGCAATTTCCATGCGTGCTCTGAGTTCGTCATCGTTGACTATTTTGTTGATGCCATCGGCTAAGTCTTTGGCAAATTTTTCAGGATCAATCGGTTCAAAAGGCGCTGCATCTTGTTGTTCTACAGAAACGAGAATTCCCGTTTCGTTCGGAACTACTACTTCTTTAATGCCGCCAACAGCACTAGCTACCACAGCCGTTTTACATGCCATGGCTTCAATATTGATGATGCCAAATGGTTCGTAAATAGATGGACAGCAAAAAACAGTGGCGTGTGAGTATAGTTGAATAATTTCGTCTTTTGGCAACATTTCTTCAATCCAAAACACATTGTCGCGCGTTTGCTGAATGGCTTCCACACTGTCCTGCATTTCTTTCGCAATTTCTTCCGTATCGGGCGCACCTGCACACAATACAATTTGCGTGTCTTTATCAATATGGTTGATCGCATTTACAAGATGAATAATTCCTTTTTGGCGTGTAATTCGCCCAACGAAAAGCACATACGGTTTGGAAGCGTCTATCTTAAATTTATTGAGAATGGCTTTTTCAGGTGTAAATTGATACTGCTGTAGATTGATTCCGTTGTAAATGACTTGTATCTTTTCTTCACCTACGTTGAAATGCTCCAAAACATCTACTTTCGTTTCTTCAGAAACCGCAATGATGGCATCTGCCATTTCGATCGCTGTTTTTTCTATCCAAGAAGAAGCATCATATCCGCGACCTAATTGCTCGCGTTTCCACGGACGTAACGGTTCTAGCGAATGCGTGGTAATTACTAATGGTTTTCCGTAGCACAGTTTTGCCATAATACCTGCAAACTGCGCGTACCACGTATGGCAATGTACGACATCGGCATCAATTCCGTGAGCGTTCATGTGCAAATTGGTTTGCATCGTATTGAACACCGTTTTCAGTTTTTTATCTGTATTTTCAAAATGTGTATGATTGCCTAAAAAACCCGCAATACTGAGGTTTTCATCTTGCACATCTTGATCGCCAAAACTGCGTACCTCAACTTGCATGAGTTGTTTTAATTCGTCTGCTAAATATTCTACATGAACACCTGCGCCTCCATAAACGTACGGCGGAAATTCTTTGGTAAAGAAAAGTACTTTCATCTGCTAATTTTCCCTTTTTCTAGTTGATTTGTGGTAATGACTTTAAAATTAATCAATTAATATGACATAATTACAATAAATCTGAGACTGTTAATGGAATCATAAAACGAAATCCTTTTCGTAATGATGCTAGGTTTGTTACGACAGACAATTTGTATAAAAAACCGTATTTTTATAGTAAAAATTCAAAAGAACATTTTAAACAAGAATAGATGAAAAAGATTTTTTTAGTTGCTGTACTAGGTATATTATTTAGTTGCAATACTGCTGCCCAAAAACAAGCTACAAAAAGTTCCGAAAAAGAAACATTCAAAGTGACCAAATCTGAAACTGAATGGAAAAAACAATTGAGCGCAGAAGCATTTTATGTACTTAGAGAAGCAGGAACAGAACGCGCTTTTACAAGTCCGTTGAATAAAAACTATAAAGAAGGAACCTATCACTGTGCAGGTTGTAATACACCATTGTTTACAAGTGAAACTAAGTTTGATTCTGGAACAGGTTGGCCAAGTTTTTACAAAGAGATTGAAGGAAATGTGTCGTTTAGCACCGATTATAAAATTGGCTATGCGCGAACGGAAGAACATTGTGCCACTTGCGGCGGACATTTAGGACATGTTTTTGACGATGGACCAAAACCTACAGGGAAAAGACATTGTATTAATGGTGTAGCGTTGAAGTTTGTACCAAAAAATTAGACTCGTTCCCGCCTAAGCGGGAATCTCTTAGATCGCTGCGCTGCTAGATGTTAGACCGTGCTGTCGCACTTTTAGAACGCTTTGCTTTTAGACTTGTTCCTGCATAAGCAGGAATCTATTAGAAACGCTTTGCGCTTAGATTTTGGTTAGAATTCTTAGCGGTTTTTAGAACTTGACTAATACCTAACGCCAAAAACCTAATAACTAAAATGTTATAACTTTTTGAAACGTCTTTGCGAGGAGTTTTCGACGTGGCAATCTGTTCCTTTTTAAAATCAATTTTAGTTTGAAACGCCACTAAGACCTAACGCCAAAAACCTAATAACCCGATTTTTATAATCCTATGAAAAATTTATTAGACGATATATTGGGTTGTACCATTTGCAAAGAACAGTTGCCTTTGGGTGTCAACCCGATTTTAGCTGCGCATGAAGCTTCTAAGATTATTTTAATTGGACAAGCACCTGGTTTAAAAGTACATCAAAATGGCATTCCGTGGAATGATATGAGCGGAAAACGCTTGCG
>CAZHSA010000432.1:0-3196 GCA_964535135.1 uncultured Kordia sp. | reverse complement strand
TTTTATAACTTTAAGATCATTAACTAATTAAAGCCTCGCTTATGAGAAAAATTACTTTATTACTTTTTAGTTTCTTGATCTTTACCTATACAGGAATAGCTCAAGACACCTGTGCAACTGCACAAGCAATTACAGCTGGTACGTATAACGTTCTTGCGGTAAACGGAACTGAAGGCACCACGACCATTTGTTCAGGAGGAACTACTACTGCAGCAGCCGCTGAATGGTACACGTACACTCCAACAGCCTCAGGATCCGCAACAGTATCTTCTAATATTTTACCGGCTAATTTGAACGGAGATACCCGATTACAAATTTATGAAGGAACTTGTGGAGCATTGGTGTGTCTTGCAGGAAATGACGATGTAGATTATCCTGGTGGAAACTATTTATCTGAAGCTACATTTAATACCGTTGCCAACACAACGTATTATATTGTTTGGGATAACAGATGGAGTTCTTTTGGTTTTGAATTTACACTTACCGAAGCTGCAGCCGTTTGTTTAGATCCTTCTGGATTTGTGGGCAATGCTGCTACTTCAACTACTTTTGATTTAGGTTGGACCGATACAAATACGGGAACACCAACTTGGGAAATAGAATGGGGAGCAGATGGCTTTACCCAAGGAACAGGAACATTAGTTTCTAATATTTTGACACCAAACTATGTATTTATGGGCTTAACGCCGAATACAAATTATGACTTTTTTATTCGTACCAATTGTGGTGGCTCTAACGGAGACAGTGCTTGGGTTGGTCCTATTGGATTTAGATCGCTAAGAGATTGTACAGGTTCAGCAGTATATCCTTTTTCGGAGAATTTTGCAGATGGAACTGTACTTGATTGTTGGGCACTTGAAGATGCCGACATGATGAGTCCGGTATGGTCATACAACACCGATATTAACGACTTAGATGGTGATGGAGCGAATGATAGCTTTATGGTTGTTTTTCCACAAGCAGCTACCGAAGTAGCAAAAAATGATTGGTTATTTTCTCAAAGAATGGATATGACTACAATCAATACCTACGGTATACAAGTGATTTATAATGCTTTTGATCTTAACTCAGCTTCTGATGAAAGTTTTGAATTATACATTACAGATAGTCAGTCGTCTACTGCGACCTATCAATCCTTATTAGGAACGTATACAAACATTACTGAGTCTGGAGTTTTTGGTGACAACACTGGAAATGACTTAATTACACAAGCATACACTGCTACTGAATCTTTTAGTCCACCATCTGATGGCACCTATTATGTAGCTATTCGTGCAACTACAACGAATTCTCCTAACCTTTTAATGGTTTTTGGTGTAGACGTTACAGAAACTTTAGGAGTAGAAGAATTTAATGCAAGCAACTTTAAACACTTCATCAATTATGAAACAAAAGTGTTAACAATGCAAGCTACAGAACCTATATCTAATTTTGTATTATACAATACAATTGGACAACAGATCTTAAATGCTGAATTGAATTCAAGAACGCATGAAGTATCTTTAAATACTGTAGATGCGGGCGTATATTTCGCCAAGGTTAGCATTAACAATAAAACGAAGACATTTAAAATACTTGTAAAGTAAATTAAAAATATCTTTTAGAAACAAAAGTGTAATTCTGATGATCACATTACTTATTATAATGTGTTTCAGAATTGCACTTTTTTAAAATAATCCCTTTATTATGAGAAGAATTATAACGTCTTTATTTGTAGCATGTTGCTTCGTATGTATATTTAGCTGTAAAGATGATGACATGGCTGTACCTGTGATACCTGTAGTACTCAATGAAAATGTAGTTCAGTATGAAGATGGAATTTCTGATGCATACACATTGCTTTCTCCGTTGGGTTCAACCGACACGTTTCTTATTAATAATGAAGGTTTTGTGGTTCATAAATGGGAAAGCGATACTACAGCACTAATTTCATATTTAACTGATGAAGGAAATTTAATTAGATCGTTGTTACAAGGTAGTTCTAATTTTACAGCTGGCGGTGTAACAGGTGCTATCGAAATTTTAAATTTTGAAGGCGATCAAACTTGGTTTTGGGAATATAATACACCAAATTATGTGTTGCATCACGATTTTAAGTTACTGCCAAATGGTAACTTATTAGCCTTAGTTTGGGAATATAGATCAGAGAGCGAAGCACTTGAAAAAGGAAGAAATCCGAATCTATTGTTTAACAATCAAGTTTGGCCATGTAAGATTATAGAAATAAAACCACTACCAAATAATCAAGCAGACATTGTTTGGGAATGGTCCGTTTGGGATCATTTAGTTCAAGATCATGATGCTACCAAAGAGAATTTTGGCGTTGTTTCCGATCATCCCGAATTAATTAATATTAATTTTTCAGGCGGCGACGCAAATTTTAATCATTTAAACTCTATTGATTATATTGAAGAATTGGATCAAATTGTAGTGAGCTCTCGTGTTTTTAGTGAGTTTTGGATAATTGATCACAGCACTTCTATCGCAGAAGCGGCTTCACATTCAGGAGGAAATAGCAATAAAGGTGGCGATTTATTATACCGTTGGGGAAATCCGCGCGCCTACAATTCGGGCAATGTTGCCGATCAACGTTTATTTGGTCAACATGATGTTACATGGATAGGAAATACCGTAAATAGTGGTGGAAACTTCTTGGCATTCAACAATAATAAATTTTCTGACAAATCTTCTATTGATGAAATTTTGATTCCACAACTTTCCGATGGATCATATAATTTAGTACCAAATACAGCGAATCTTCCTGAAAATGCTATTTGGGCTTATGACAATGAACTTATTTTTTCTTCTCGACTTTCAGGAGCTACACGATTGTCTAATGGCAACACGTTAATTACTGCTGGAAGAGATGGAACACTTTTTGAGATTGACGAATCAGGAACCATTCTATGGCAATATCAAAATCCAATAGAAGCGACTCCAGGCATTTTTAAGGTAGCCAAGTATGACAAGAATCATCCGGCATTTGATGGAAGAACATTGATTCCTTTATCTATTGAGGTTGAATGATTTAAAAATAGTTCTTCTAAATAATAAACTAAAAAAGCACTGCAAATTAAAGTTAAACTGAGCATTGAAACGTAAACACATTAGCACATTTTCAAATGATCAAATTGATACATTAAAAACTATTCCTTATTCGCTAATTGCCCACAAGCAGCATCAATATCTTTTCCGC
>CAZHSA010000431.1:0-3197 GCA_964535135.1 uncultured Kordia sp. | reverse complement strand
TCTTTAGCTTTTGATACGATTTATGCCGAAGGACAACGCCGCTACATTGAAACATTTTCCGCGTATGCACGCCAATTTCTTGGCGGACTCGAACGACCTGATGTTGATAAAATTGATGGTTTGTCGCCCGTAATCGCCATAGAGCAAAAAACAACAAGCAAAAGTCCACGTTCTACGGTTGGAACTATTACAGAGATTTATGACTTCTTACGTTTGCTATTTGCGAGAGCTTCTGATGCATACAGTTTCAACTCTGGCGAAAAAATGGTCAGTTATAGTGACGAGCAAATCAAAAACTTAATTCTCAACGATTTCAAAGGGAAACGTGTCAACGTTCTCGCTCCTATCATTCGTTCCCGAAAAGGACATTACCGCGAATTATTCGAAAATATTGCCAAACAAGGTTTTGTAAAAGTACGTGTGGATGGTCAAATTCTCGATATAGAAAAAGGAATGCGTGTCGATCGTTACAAAACTCACGATATCGAAATTGTGATTGATCGCTTAAAGATTGACGATGATGTAGACAATGACAAACGCCTAACAGAAACAATTAAAACCGCCATGTATCACGGCGATGACGTATTGATGGTTATTGATCAAGATGCGCCAACAGAAGCGCGCTATTTCAGTCGTAATCTCATGTGTCCTTCTTCTGGAATTTCCTATCCAAATCCAGAACCCAACACGTTTTCGTTCAACTCTCCAAAAGGAATGTGTCCTAATTGTAACGGCTTGGGAACATTGCATGAAGTCAACCAAAACAAAGTCATTCCCGATCCTAAAGCAACGATCAAAGGTGGCGGAATCGCGCCATTGGGCGAATATAAAAAGTCGTGGATTTTTAAACAACTGGAAATCATTGCCGAACGCTACGAATTTAAAATCAGCGATCCCATCAAAGATATTCCCAAGGAAGCGATGGACGTGATTTTGAATGGTGGAAACGAAAAATTCTCTGTCGTAAGCAAAACGTTGGGCGTTACGCGCGATTATAAGATTGATTTTGAAGGAATTGTAAGTTTCATCAAAAATCAATTTGAAGACAGTGATTCTTCCTCTATCAAACGTTGGGCAAAAAACTACATGGACAAAGTAAACTGTTCTGAATGTGGTGGTTCGCGCTTACGCAAAGAATCCTTATACTTTAAAGTCAACAAGAAAAACATAGCCGAACTGGCAAGTATGGACGTCGTAGAACTGTCTGAATGGTTTGATGATTTAAAAAACAATCTCACTGAAAAACAACAAAAAATTGCCACTGAAGTTGTCAAAGAAATTGCTACACGTTTGCGATTTTTATTAGATGTTGGATTAAATTATCTTTCACTCAACAGAAGTTCTAAATCATTATCAGGTGGCGAAGCACAACGCATTCGCTTGGCGACTCAAATTGGCTCACAATTGGTAGGTGTTTTATATATTTTAGATGAACCAAGTATCGGTTTACACCAAAGAGACAATGAGAAACTGATCAATTCGCTTGAATCGTTACGTGACATAGGAAATTCGGTTATTGTCGTAGAACATGATAAAGATATGATTGAACGCGCCGATCACGTAATTGACATCGGGCCGCACGCTGGACGACACGGCGGTGAAATCATTTCGGAAGGAACGCCAAAAGAATTATTAACACACAATACCTTAACCGCTGCGTATTTAAACGGAAACAAAGAAATTGCGGTTCCAGCGGAACGTAGAAAAGGAAACGGGAAAAAATTAGTCTTAAAAGGCGCGACAGGAAACAACTTAAAAAATGTTTCTGTTGAATTCCCACTAGGAAAAATGATCGGTGTTACAGGCGTTTCCGGAAGTGGAAAATCGACCTTAGTCAACGAAACCCTCTACCCTATCTTAAACGCACACTTTTTCAATGCCGTCAAAGAACCAATGCCGTACAAAAGCATCAAAGGGTTGGAGCATATTGACAAAGTAATTGACATCAATCAATCGCCTATTGGTCGTACGCCACGTTCCAATCCTGCAACGTATACAGGTGTTTTTAGCGAAATACGAAGCTTATATGCCAAAACGCCTGAAGCCATGATTCGAGGATACAAACCAGGACGTTTTAGCTTTAATGTAAAAGGCGGACGCTGCGAAACTTGTCAAGGTGGTGGATTGCGCGTGATTGAAATGAACTTTTTACCAGATGTGTATGTAGATTGTGAAACCTGTCAAGGAAAACGCTTCAATCGGGAAACGTTGGAAATTCGCTACAAAGGGAAATCAATTGCCGATGTGTTGGCTATGACGATGAACGAAGCCGTGACATTCTTTGAACACATTCCTAAAATCTATAGAAAACTAAAAACCATCAAAGATGTTGGCTTGGGCTATATTACGCTCGGACAACAAAGTACAACGCTTTCTGGTGGTGAAGCACAACGCATCAAACTCGCCACAGAACTTTCTAAAAGAGATACAGGAAACACGTTCTATATTCTTGACGAACCTACAACGGGATTGCATTTTGAAGATATTCGCGTGTTGATGGACGTTTTAAACAAACTCGTAAATAAAGGAAACACCATTGTGGTCATTGAACACAATATGGACGTCATTAAAATGGCCGATCATATCATTGATATTGGGTACGAAGGCGGAAAAGGTGGCGGACAAGTCATCACGACAGGAACACCTGAAGAAGTTATCAATCATAAAAAAAGCCACACAGCACGTTTTTTAAAGAAAGAATTGCAATAGGTAATTGGGGTTATCTGACTAGCATCTGAATTTAATTCAATTAAAAAAAATGATACACCCAGTATAACTTTTAATAGTTGAAAGGACTTAGAATAGCAAGCTAGAAGACTAGGCTTCTGTGCCTTCTTCGTCTGTAGTTGGTTCCTGAGTCAATCTTAACTCTCTTCGCCTATCAAAAATTCCAAGCACATACGAAAACAGCAGCGGAATGGATAAAAGTAACGAAATACCAGTGAGAAGCATCAGTACAAAGTAAGAAGCATCATGCGGAGTAGGATTGCGCACACCGCCCATGATATTAAAAACGACTCTGTGTAAATTTAATAGCGTCAACACCGATATAATTACGCAAATAGGCATCAATGTTACGGTGAGAATTTTGCCCGGACTCAACTTGGTAAAGTGCTTTAAAAAATAATACAACAATCCTAAGCGCCAAGCTGCTACAATGGCTAAAAACCATACATTAATCGTGTTGGCCGTTTCAA
>CAZHSA010000430.1:0-3197 GCA_964535135.1 uncultured Kordia sp. | reverse complement strand
AGGCAATTAATTAATAGTGGTTTTAGTATAAGATGTTATTTTGACTCAAAACTTGTGCAATAGTTTAATTTTTTTTAAAAAAATAAAAAAAGAGACTTGAAAAAGCCTCTTTGGTATTAAAATATGGATAGTGATTTTAGAATAGTTTCACTGTTGTATCTTCATCTTCTTTTTTGATGGTAATTAATAGTTTTCGAAATCCTAATCGGTTGACTTTGTATATTTTAGTACCCACGGTCCAATTTTCTTTTCGAGTCGTATTTGGCATCATTGGAAAACCATATCCAAACTTAGAACCATCTTTTTTGGGACCGACAACAAAAAAGTTATTTCTTTTCGAATTATTGTTTTTTATGTTGAAATGAATCCATTCCGCATCAGGATTTTTGATCGTATTTGAAGTTTCAGCACTGACAATGCGACCTTCTTTTCGTGTTTTCTTTTTTAGTTTTTTGGGAGAATTTACATAGATTAATTTTCCACTGTTTTTTACTTCAGCATCTAGCGTATTTGTCACATTTACTTTCGCATTTCCCCAACTCCAAATATTTACGAAGGCATTTTCTGCCACCAATTTTGAAGCATCTACGTTTGCGAGTTCGACACCTAAGCGGAACTCTTTGGTTTTTCCTTCTATGATAATTGTTCCAATAGGCGCGGTGAGTTGTAAATAGTCATTGTCAACATTGATGATTTTTGTGACGTCGTGTGTGCCTGTCACCACATGACGCAGTTTTGGCGCACCAATTAGAATGGTAGCTTTTGTAGGTTGAATCCATTCAATTTGATCTAAATAGAGCGTATTATCAACGACTTCTTTTCCTATGAGATCCATGATGTTTTCATCGGTTGTAATGGTCATTCCTTCTTCCGCAGAAGGATCAATGGTAATTTTCGCGTAGAAATTGATCTTAATTTTCTGAATATTTTCTAGTGGAAACGTTTGTGTAACGATTTTTTTATTTCCTTTCACTTGCGCCGCAGCGAAGTTTCCTATCAACATAAGTAAACATAGTAACTTTTTCATTTTTTTAGTTTTTTTGTGATGAATATTTTATTGAACTGTTACGGTTGCTTTTGGAACATCAAAAGTTGCTTCGTATGTAATCGTTTCCGGCTTGTACTCAAACTTTAATGTACGATTGGGTTGCTCTTTCAATTCATAGTTTCCTTGATTTACAAACTTAAATTGAATACCATTGACAGCTGTTTTTTGACTGAGTGTTGCTTCAAAAATTCCATCATTATCATTGTCCGTTAGTGGAATAACTTGTTTCCATGACGGATCGGTAAAGTTTCCTTTTACACCAACATTTTCGGTGATTGCTACACCATTCATGTCTAGTTTTACTGTAACTGTTTTTAAATGTGTTTGTTGTACACAACTTGCAGTGCATAAAAGAACGGCGATGGCGAGGATGCTGAATATATGTTTCATCTGTTTATTTTTTAATTGATTGTTTTTATTTTTTTGAGAAATCACGCTGCAATTTTTAATTGTTTATGATTTCGTGTAGGTGTATTTGTTACGGATAAATTTTCCTGGCGTATCCTTAAATTCAACTTCTTTTTGCATTGTAAGCGTTGCATCATTAAAGAAATAAGTAATATACATCGTCGCTTTTCGGTTGTCGTCTAGTCCTTCATACACGGTTTCAATCTCCATGCTGCCGTCTGCCATTCTGTTAACTTTGGTAATTTTCTGCTTTCCAATATGCGTTCCGTCTGAATGTATTTTTAAAGTACTTTTTCCGTTCGCACTTGATTCATTTGTATATTTTGTATACAATACAACTTTGTTCTTTTTTACAGTTACTTCAAGTGTTGTTGGTAACGTAACTTTTTTGCTGTCGCTGTAATTGACATACATCAATTCGCCTGTCCAATTGGTATTATGTAAGCTTTTAAAATCGGACATACTTACTTTTTCTTGTGCTTGCGTAAAAAATGCTACGGTCATTGTGATGAATAATGTGATAATAGTTTTCATAATTTATTTTGATTAAATGATTTAAAAATTGAATGATTGAAATATTATAGATTCTAGGATTGTTTATGCGTTTAATTTTTTGCTGATGAGGTAATCAATTCCGAATCGACCAGAACCTAAATACAAGTTGTAAATGGCAATCCATAAGAAGCCCATTGCAGGAAGCATTGCCCACGTTCCTTGTCCCCATTTTTGCATAAAGATGGCAACGAGCATGGTACACATGATTAGGAAGGAAGCAATTCGTGTTTGTAATCCGAGTGCGAGTAATAATCCGCCAACGGCTTCGCTAAATGCGCCCATCCAAGCTAAGAATACTGGAAATACAGCGAAAATTCCGCCATAACTAGCAACATCTTCCGGAAACCAAGCGGAAACTTCAAATAAGTTTAAGTTCTGACTTTCTGCTGTCCAAGGCATTCCAAATTTGCTCGCTCCGAAGTCAATAGCAAGGAGAACACCTGCAATAATTCTAATACTAGCAAATAGTAGATCAGCAAACCAATCTTTTTGTGTGATTGGCGTTGTAATTCTTTTTAAGTAATTTTTTAGCGTTTTCATGATGAATAAAATTTGTTTCGTTTTGTTGATACAAATTTGCAACATCATCCGCAGCTACGCGACTTAAAACGTGTGAAGACGGCTTATGATACGATTTGAGACGTCTTGTTTTGTTAGATACGCTTTGGTTTTAGACTTGCGCTATGCGCTGTTAGATGTTAGACGTGCTACGCTCTTAGACTTGCTTTGCTCTTAGATTCGCGCTACGCGCTTTTAGCTATTAGAAACTTTTGTCATTTTACTATTTTTCTTTGAAACACACAGATTGCCACGAATTTTTACAAAATTCTCGCAAAGACGAATTAAAGCATAACATGTTCTAAAAATAGTTTAATGGTATATTTTCAAATTTCCAAATTATTACGTTGATATGAAACGTCTTTGCGAGGAGTTGGCGACGTGGCAATCTGTTTTTTTAGAATTATGTTTTGTTTGAAACTTTTGTTATTCCATACTTTTATATTGAGTTTAATAGAAACATGATGTGGAATCTTACGCATTGTTATGAGAAGCTGAATCAAGTTCAGCTTGACGCAAGATTGTTTGTTATTTCTGTGAAGACAGGAATCGAATTGTCATTTTACAATTTTTGGGTTTCAGCTATTGAAGAAGAGTAAAAAGTATCAAAAAATACCCAAAAAACACA
>CAZHSA010000429.1:0-3236 GCA_964535135.1 uncultured Kordia sp. | reverse complement strand
AAACGGAAATCAATCTTTTAGAAGAACAAGAAAAAGTTTCTACGTTACAAAAAATAGCTTTAGGCGGTGGTTTGGGCCTTTCTGCTTTGGCACTCGGTTTTGGTTTTTATGGTTTCCGTCAAAGAACAAAGAAAAACAAACTTGAAAAAGAAAAGGTAGATGCTGAATTGGCCTTTAAAAAATCAGAACTTGATTTCAAAAAAAAAGAACTCACCACCCAGGCCTTACAACTGGCCAAAAAGAATGAAACCCTCGAAAATCTGAAACAAAAGGCCAACGAACTTAAAAAATCAGAAAACGATGCATAAATTAAAACTAACATCCAGCGTACTAATTGCTTTATTAGTCATTAGTCTTGGATATTCACAATCAAAAACACGAACAAAGAAAGAAGTTTTTACGGTAAATAAAGACGTTACGTTAAACATAAACACGTCACATGCCGATGTAGAATTTGATCCTTGGAACAAAAACAAAGTGGAGATTATAGCTACGATTGAAGTAGAAGATGCCACAGAAGAAGAAGTAGATGCTTATTTTGAAAAATGGAATTTTAAAGCCATTGGAAACAGTGAAGAAGTTACTGTAACTTCAAAAGGAAGTCGTTCGCTATTTGGAACTACAGGTGAGTTTGTATTGGCAGACAAATTTTTTATGGAGAACGATGCGCCAATTGTCATTGAGATGCCTGAAATCAAAGAACTGGCTGAAATGAAAGAGCTTGGAGAAATCACTGAGCTTGGCGAAATGAAAGAATTAACAGAAATTATTGAAGTGCCAGAGTTGCCAACGATTGTTATTGAGTCTATGGATGATATAAAGTTTGACTATGAAGCTTTTGAGAAAGATGGAGAAGCGTATATGAAAAAATGGAAAGAGCAGTGGAAGGCTGAATTTGACGAGGAAAAGTTTAAAAAAGGCATGGAAGAGTGGAAAAAGAAGTTTGAAAAGCAGCAAAAAGAGCGCGAAAAAATGTTAGAGAAATTCTACCTAAAATACGGCGCAAAGCGTGAAGAGTTGATGAAAGTTTTGCAAGGAACTAACAAGTATAAAGTGAAAACGTTAGAACACCAGCAAAAAATGCTTGAAAAGTTAGAAAAAGCAAAAGCACTTCAATTAAATGGAAAAGTTCAAATTCTTAACGGAGATAACGATAATATTTTCTTTATGTCTAATGATGGAAAACATTTAAAAGTAAAGAAAAAAATCAAAATAAAAATGCCTAAAAAAGCAAAGTTAAAACTCAATGTACGTCATGGAGAAGTAACGATTGCTTCTGTTGGAGAAAATATGAATGCAAAGCTGTCTCACGCAGCTTTGTATGCCAACGTGATAGAAGGTGCAAATACGACGATAGAAACGTCGTATGCACCTGTTCATGTAACCAAATGGAATGATGGTGCTTTAAAAGTGAATTTTGTTGAAAATGTAGATTTGCAGTCAGTTACGAACATCAATTTAATGTCAAACTCATCCAAAGTAAGTGTTGGAACACTAGGAGAGAAGGGCATTATCAGTGGAACTTTTGGTAACTTATTGATTCACAATATTGGAGAAGATTTTAAAACCTTAGACATTATTTTAGAAAACACAGATGCACGTATTCAATTGCCTTCAGCTGCATTTAAGCTGTATTACATTGGTTCAAAATCTAATATTTCATATCCAGAAACAGTCAACGGAACTGAAAATAAAACACAATTCAATACCATTGTTCGTGGGTATCAGAAAACCGCTAATTCTGGAAGTGAAATCAATATCAATGCTAAGTACAGTGACGTTGTATTGAATAAAAAATCATAAACGAAGTTAAAAAGTGTATGGTTTATGAGTTTATTTTCTGACTATTTGTTGGAAATCAAGCAACAACCAACAAATCTACGGCAAGTAAATTTTATTCTTTATGGCGTAAATCACCAATCCGATTCTATTCTTCACATCAAGTTTTTCAAACAACGCGTCTCGGTAGCCATCAATCGTTTTAGGACTCAAACACATTTGATCGGCAATTTGTTTATACGTCATTTCCGTACAGACCAACTTCATAAATTCAATTTCATTCTCTTTCAATCGTGTTCCCGAGCCTCCTTTTCCACTTAGTGAACCAATTAAAATACTCGTCACGTGTTTTGAGTGATAAAATCCGTTCGTCACGACTTCATTTAGCGCCATTTCTAAGACACTTTTTTCCACATCTTTCATCAAATATCCTTTGGCACCAGCGCGTAACATTTGGATGATTGTACGTTCGTCTTCTTCTATAGAAAGTCCCAATACATCAATATTTGGGAAATGTTCTGCAATCCAAGTCGTTGTTTCAATTCCATTCATCAATGGCATGTTAATGTCCATTAAAATAATATCTGGAACATTCGTATTCTTTTCTTGCAAACGCGTAATGAGTTCTTGTCCGTTTTTGCACAAATAGCTTACTTTAAACCGATCAAAAGAGTCTACCAAACCACCAATGGCTTGCGATAACAATACATGATCTTCAACGATGACAACAGAATATGTTTTCAATTTATTTTTGTTTTTAACTGCCGGCTATTTGCCTTTAGCTGTTAGTTAGTTTATTTTTATAATAGTTTATTTCAGGCTCAAACACCAAACACCTAAAGATAATGAATAATCGTTAGTTGTGTTCCTTTATCAAGTTCTGATTCCAATTCAATTTCGGCACCAATCAATTTCCCTCTGCTTTTCATGTTTAGCAATCCGATACCTTTATTGGGTGTATCTACCGATTTGTTAAAGCCTTTTCCGTTATCGACGGCAGTAATCGTCAGTGTTGAGTCAGTATATACGAGCGTAACGTCCAATTTAGAAGCTTTTGCATGTTTGATGGTATTGGAAAAAAACTCTTGTAAGATACGAAACAGAATGATTTCTGCTTTGTCATCGATCAGTTTTTCGTCGCCTTTAATGGTTAACGTTGCTTCTATAAAATTCAAACGATTAAATCGGGCAACTTCCAAACTTAAAGCTTCGGGCAGCATAATATTTTTCAATGCATCTGGATTGATCAATTTGGAAAGTGCGCGTAATTCTGTTAAACTCTTTGAAATCGTGTCGCTTACGCCAGAAATGTCTTTGTTACAATCTGCAAGTTGGTGCAGCTGTATTTTGGCAAGTGTGAGTAACTGCCCAATATTATCATGCAATTCCCAACTAATATTGCGCAAGGTTTGTTCTCTAATTTCAATTTGCGTTTCTGCAATGGCGTTTTCAAACTC